>CAMKDB010000080.1 GCA_946411155.1 uncultured Faecalibacterium sp. | reverse complement strand
TACGGAGACAGTTTTAATTTCCGTCTTTTGAAAGCATGCTTCCCTGAGGCCGAATCTGTTGAAACGCATCTGAAAGACGTCCCCGCTTTTTCCTCTTCAGAAGTGGATCTGATATATATGGGTTCATCGACTGAATCAGGTCAGGAACTGATCATCTCTGCGTTATTTCCTTATTACGGAAGATTGAAAGAACTGATCGAGAAAGATAAGATCGTACTGTGTACCGGTAATGCTTTGGAAATCTTTTTACAATCGATCAAGAACGAGGATGGGTCTGAGATTAAAGGACTGGGTCTTTTTGACTTCACCGCGAAACGGGAGATGCTGAACAGATATAATTCGCTTTTCCTTGGGGAGATGGACGACTTCGAAGTCGTAGGATTCAAATCTCAGTTCTCACACTGTTACGGCAATAACGAAAACGCCTTCTGCATGAAAGCGATTAAAGGTTGCGGGATAAATCCGGCATCTCGTCTTGAAGGAATTCGGTATCATAATCTGATCGGAACCTATTTACTGGGGCCATTTTTACTCCTGAACCCGCCTTTTGTCAGATATTTGCTGAAGCTGCTTGGATATCCGGAAAAACAGCCTCCATTCGAGAAAGAAGCATTAGATGCCTATCGGATAAGACTGGAAGAATTCCATCGTCCTGATATTAAAATGGAGTCCTGACATACTAATCAAAAGAGAGACGACCCTGAAATATCAGGATCGTCTCTTTTCATATTATTGGTTTTCATCCGAAAACATCAAAGCCATTTGTCCAGTTCTTTTTCGACTTTGAGATTCTTTTTGATTTTGGGCTTTGGAAATGCACGGCCGCGGAAAACTACGAGATCGAGATTCCTAAGGGCAGAGAAATCATTTAGCGGATTAGAATTGCAAACAATAAAGTCCGCAGATTTACCAGCCTCAATACTTCCAGTCTCGTTGTCAATACCAACGATCCGGGCATTACCTAGAGTAGCGGTATAAAGAGCGAATGATGGACTGACCCCACAGTACTTAACAAAATAATGGAGTTCACGCCACATATCGTAGTGCGTAATAAACGGACATCCCGTATCCGTACCAAGACCGACAGGAATTCCGTTTTCCAGCGCACTCTTGGCACAATCGATAATGCCTTCAAATACAATTTTTCCGTTCTCTTGAGCTGTTTCTGAACAGTAACTGACGCTTCTATCAAAAAGAGCATAAGGAAGAGCGGGGGAAAGGGTCGTTATCAGTTTAGCACCGGTGATTTTAAACAGAGAAATGATTTGCTCGTCAGGTTTTGCACCATGCTCAATCGTATCAACACCGTTTTCAAGTGCAACACGAACACCTTCAGGGCTTTCGACATGTGCCGCAACATAATAACCGAGTTTATGAGCTTCATCGCAAGCTGCTTTCACGTATTCAGGAGGCATGCGAAGAACTCCAGGTTCACCAACTTTCTTGGCATCAAGAACACCGCCCGTGACCATCAGTTTTATAAGATCCGGTCCGTCTTTGGCAATCAGATCTACCAGTTTTCTCGCATGTTCCGCACTAGTAGCTTCATAAGCAAGCGAACCTGCCATATGCCCACCAGGAACTGAAATCGCCATGTTGGCAACCAGCATGCGGGGGCCAGTGGTTTCACCATTATTGATCTCATCCCTAACACGGGAATCGAAGTCCTGAACGCCGCCAACCGCCCTCACTGTAGTGCAACCGCTCATCAATTCAGTTCTCATATACGTCTCGCACATTTTCTTTACGATATACTTCGTAAGGGATGTGCTGGTAAGGATACGTACTTTCTTACTGTTATCGACCTCTTTTTTCTTGGGGGTCCCGTTGGCGGGAACATGGATATGAAGATTGATCAGACCTGGGAGCAAAAACGAACCATTGAGATCAATATCCTCATCAAAAGGCTCAGATGAGGCTCCGTCAGGGAAAACAGAGTGAATCCTGTCATCTTCGATCATGACAGACATATTTTCCTGAGGGATCATATTTTCTGTACCATTAAGAAGAGTACAGTTCTTATATAGTATTTTCATTATTATCCTCACTCATCGTATTTTCTTCGATCTGAAGGCGAGAATGACTTTGCTCCCGGATTCTGTCTTTGTTCATCAAGATATCCTAACAAAGCAACCAAAAGAAGAAGCAATAATCCAGCGATCCAAACCATTACTTTACCTCACTGAAATATAACTGACATATATTTATTATTTTATGTTAACAAAAACATCGACAAAAGAAAAGAAACATGAATTTCGAAAGATGTTCGCAATTATTCTCACAAAAAATGATTCTTAGTTGATTCTTTCAATTTCACATGTTAAACTGTTAAAGTAATAACTTAGATGGGAGATTATCAAATTGGCTAATATGCGTAGATCCGATGATGCCGATAGCCTCTTTCAGGCAATTTTATCATTGGAATCAGTAGATGAGTGCTATGACTTCTTTGACGATTTATGTACCGTTCCTGAGATGAAATCTTTCATCCAGCGGTATAAGGTAGCGAAATTACTCCTTCAGGGAGAAGTTTACAGCGATATAGTTGCTGAGACCGGCGCATCCACCGCAACGATCAGCCGTGTGAACAGATCGCTTTCCTATGGATGCGATGGATATCGTATGGTATTCAAAAAATTAGGGCTTCTTGATTGATGTCGCAATACTATTCTTTGGCAAATTATTATGACTCTTTTACCGGCAATGTCGACTACAGTCGACGTGCCGATTTTCTTGTGCGGTTTTTCAACGATAAAAGATTGCTTCTTTTGGATGCAGGCTGTGGCACCGGTACCATGTCCAAATTGATGATCAGCAAGGGCTATGATGTAATCGGTATTGATAATTCTCCCGAAATGCTGATGAATGCACGGATGAAAAATCCTGATCAGATGTTGCTCCTTCAGGACCTTACTGAACTGGATCTTTATGGTACGGTTCAAGGAGCCTTCTGTCTTCAGGATACCTTGAACCATCTGCCCTCGGTCCATGATGTCGATACTGCGATGGGAAGGATATCTCTTTTCCTTGAAAGCGGGTGTTACTTCATTTTTGATGTTAACACTCTCTACAAGCACTCATGTATTTTGGCCAATAATGCGTTTGTTTTCCAGAATGAAGAAGCCTATTGCGTCTGGCAGAATAATTATCACCAAGAAAATGCTTCTGTCGATATAGATCTAGACGTTTTTTCCAGGATTGGAAACTCTCAGCGCTATGACCGGTGTTCCGAATCGTTTAGGGAAATTCTAATTCCACCCGATATACTGGATCGTATACTGCCAAATAACCAATTGTCTATTGAAATGGTATTGGATGGAGACACACTCGAAGCTGTGTATGAAAAGACCCAGCGCTTACTATATGTCACAAGGAAAAAATAGATATGAATAATATGGTTCGTTTTATTACCGAAGATGGATCTGCATTTGTCCATGTTGTGGATTCCACGAATATCGTTCGAAAAATGCGCGAACTCCATCACACTTCTGCAACTGCATCCGCTGCACTTGGACGCTGTCTGACTGTAGCCTCATTAATGGGTGCCGGTCTTATGAAGGACGGCAACACGCTCACTCTTCAGGTCAAAGGGAATGGGCCGATCGGCGGAATTGTTGTAGTAAGTGACTGGAACGGAAATGTCCGTGGCTATTGTGACAATCCCAGGGCTGATCTCCCTGAAAACCGTGCCGGAAAACTTGATGTCGGCGGGCTGATAGGTCGTGATGGGGTACTGTATGTAATTAAAGATCTGGGAATGGACCTTCCTTATATCGGTCAAGTTCCTCTGAAAACAGGGGAGGTTGCCGAAGATATCGTTGAGTACTATGCGACCAGCGAGCAGATTCCGACCGTTTGTGCATTGGGAGTATTAGTTGATACTGATCTCAGCATCAGATGCGCAGGAGGTTTTCTGCTTCAGCTGCTTCCCGGTGCTATGGATTCAAGCATAGATATCATTGAAAACAACGTCAGCAAGATTCCCAGTATCAGTTCATTACTGGATTCCGGAAAAACTCCATACGACATTGCTGACCTTGTTTTTCAGGGGCTTTCATATCATAAACTGGACAGTTTTGATGTCGAGTATAAATGTACCTGTTCAAGAGAACGTATGGAGCGCGTTCTGATCAGTCTCGGAAAAGAAGAACTTGATCGGCTTGCCGAAGAACAGGACAATACTGAAATTGTCTGTCACTTTTGTGGAAAGAAATATAATTTCCTCTCCGATGAACTAAGAAATCTGATTTGAAGTGGATGTTCAGGCTGAATTGTGATGTCAATTCCTTTCAGTGAATTCATTTGTTCTCAGCATTGACAAATCAAAATGAATAAAGTAAAATCGATTTTACGGTTCGGGAGCTTAGCTCAGCTGGTTAGAGCGCCTGCTTCACACGCAGGAGGTCGCAGGTTCGAGTCCTGTAGCACCCACCATATGCGGGTTTAGCTCATCTGGTAGAGCGCCACCTTGCCAAGGTGGAGGTAGCGAGTTCGAGCCTCGTAACCCGCTCCATTTTTTGGAAGCATAGCTCAGCTGGTAGAGCACCTGCCTTACAAGCAGGGGGTCATAGGTTCGAGCCCTATTGTTTCCACCATTATTATTCGAAAGTCTAGAAAATCTTCTTCGGATTTTCTAGACTTTTTACAGTTACAGAATGATTCCCGAAAACAGAGTCGGTACACCTCCGTTTTTATCCGTTTTGCAGAGCGATAGCTGATATGTTATACTTTATAAGTTAAGGTGGTGTAGTATGCGAATTATTGGCATTGATCCCGGTTACGCAATCATAGGATACGGCGTTCTCGATTATGATAACACCGGTTCTTTTCATGTTGCCGCATATGGCGCAATAACAACAGAACCTAACGTTACTTTTGAACTTCGTCTGAAGAAAATATATGACGATCTCAACTACGTTCTTGGCAGGACAAAGCCGGACGTGATGGCGATCGAGAAGCTTTTCTTTACGAATAATAAAACTACCGGTATCGGTGTCGGCGAAGCAAGGGGCGTGGTTCTGCTTACAGCAGCTCAAGCGGGACTGGAGATTCATGAATATACCCCGAATGAAATCAAAAATGCTGTTACCGGCTATGGAAGAGCAGAAAAAAAACAGGTTATGGAACTGACCAGAATGCTTCTGGACTTGAAAGAACTGCCAAAGCCCGATGATACTGCAGATGCTCTTGCTGTAGCAATTTGTCATGCCCATACATATAGCAGTGATCTTTCTAGATTCATTCATAATTGACTGGAGGAAACATGATCTATTCTTTGAATGGCCTTCTTATCGAGAAACTCGACAGTGCTGCAGTAATCGAATGCGGCGGTGTCGGATATCTTGTGTCATGTTCGACAAATACGTTATCCACTCTTCCGGCAGAAGGTCAGGAAGTATATCTTTATACCGTTTTTTCCGTTAAGGAAAATTCCGTTGAACTAGCTGGATTTGCGACAAAAGAAGAGCGCGATCTCTATAAACTGCTCTGTTCGGTATCCGGCGTTGGGCCAAAGCTGGCTTTCTCCGTGCTCTCAACATATCTTCCTGACAGACTTGTCCTCTTGATCGGAAGCGGGGATTCTCACGCACTTACCTCTTGTCCCGGGGTCGGAGGAAGAATCGCACAAAGGATCGTCGTTGAACTGAAAGACAAAGTTCCTGGCATAGCGATGAATACCGGTTCCGTCTCAGCAACCAGCCCGACCTCGATGTCGACCAGTCTAGGGGATGCTATGGCTGCCTTGATTGCGCTCGGTTTTTCAAGTTCCGACGTTTCCAAAGTCCTTTCTTCACTGGATCCTTATCTACCTGCTGATGAGTTGATCAGATCAGCATTGCAGACACTTGATGCGAGGAACAGACGATGAACGATTATTTTGATGACAGAATCATTGAACCGACACTGTCTCCTGAAGATGCTGAGGTGACGAACAGCCTTCGGCCATTGATGCTTTCTGACTTTATCGGTCAATCTGGGGTTAAAGACAATCTTGCCATATACATGGCAGCCGCCAAGGCAAGAGGAGATTCTCTTGATCATATCCTGCTATACGGTCCTCCAGGTTTGGGTAAAACAACGCTTGCACAAATCATTGCCCGTGAGATGGGCGTCAATATACGTATTACTTCCGGTCCCGCTATAGAAAAGCCAGGTGATTTGGCTGCATTACTGACCAGCCTTGCACCGGGGGATATCCTGTTCATTGATGAGATCCATAGATTGTCACGTGCTGTTGAGGAAGTTCTTTATCCAGCACTGGAAGACTTCGCTCTGGACATCATTATCGGTAAAGGACCTGCCGCAAGATCGATCCGTATTGATCTTAAAAAGTTTACTCTGGTTGGAGCTACAACACGTTCAGGTAGATTGTCTTCTCCTTTAAGAGACCGTTTCGGTATGCTTCTGAAACTTGATCTGTACACTCCGGATGAATTGGCTACTATCGTAAAACGATCGGCAGGCATTCTGGATGTTCCCATGGAAGACGATTCCGTCGCATTGGAGATTGCTCGCCGCTCCCGGGGAACGCCCCGAATCGCAAACAGACTGCTTAAGCGCGTTCGTGATTACGCTGATGTGTTGGGCAACGGCGTCCTGACTGTTGATCTGGTACAGGATGCATTGGAAAAAATGGGAATTGATCAATGCGGTCTGGATAAACTGGACCGTCGGTTACTTGCAGCTGTTATTGATTACTATGGTGGAGGTCCTGTCGGGCTCGAAACTTTAGCTGCCATGCTTGGAGAAGATGCAGTAACACTGGAAGATGTTTGCGAACCGTATCTGATGCAGAGTGGGTTTCTTACCCGGACAGCACGGGGAAGATGTGTGACATCTCTTGCGTATGAGCATCTTGGACGTGAATGTCCGTTAGCAGACAGAATTACGCAGGGATCGCTTTTCGATTCTGAATAAAAACAACGGAGATTGAGATATGAGGGTCGCACCCGGCTGGTTGGATTATGAACTGATAGATGCTTCTAAAGGCGAACGCCTGGAGCGGTGGGGGAGTTATTATCTTGTACGCCCTGATCCTCAGGTGATATGGAATACCCCGAGGAAGCACCCTAAATGGCGATCCGCAGATGCTGTCTATCACCGCTCTTCTTCCGGAGGCGGTCATTGGGAGTATAGGTCAAGGATTCCCGAAGAATGGGTGATTACATGGAATGATCTCTCATTTCTGGTATCTCCCACAAGTTTTAAGCATACCGGTGTCTTTCCGGAACAGGCTGCGAACTGGATCATTTATCAGGATTTGATTCGCAAAGCGAACCGGTCCGTTAAGGTGCTTAACCTGTTTGGATATACAGGGCTAGCAACCCTTGCTTGCCTTGAAGCCGGCGCTTCAGTCTGCCATGTGGATGCAAGTAAAGGAATGGTCGGACAAGCCAAGAAGAATCTTTCTCTTTCCAGCATGGAGCACAGGCCTGTACGCTGGATCGTTGATGACTGTAAGAAATTTGTTCAGCGCGAATTCAGAAGGGGAAACAGGTACGATGGTATCATAATGGATCCTCCCAGTTATGGCAGAGGTCCCTCCGGTGAGATTTGGAAAATAGAAAATGACCTTGATGATTTCGTCAATGAATGTTTGAAAATTCTTTCAGATAAACCCTTGTTTGTCTCGATCAACACTTACACTACGGGAGTTGCACCTTCCGCAATCGGATATATTTTGAAATCAAAAGTTGGCCGACGCGCTTCTTCCGTTTCTTCTGAAGAAATTGGCCTGAACGTTTCTGAAAGCGGTTTCTCTCTTCCGTGCGGTAATACTACTATGATGATATGTGAGGACACTATTGAATAATCTGATTACACTTCAGAATGTATCTTTTTCTTATCCGGGACATGATAAAAAAGTTCTGGATTCTGTTTCCCTTGACATCCATGAAGGAGAATTTCTGGCAGTACTTGGGTATAACGGTTCCGGAAAATCTACACTTGCAAAACTGATGAATGGAATTCTTTTACCCAGTTCCGGAACTGTTTTTGTGGAAGGGCTAGATACTAAGGATGAGAACAGCATCGTAGAAATTCGTAAAAAAATAGGTATGGTGTTCCAAAATCCTGATAATCAGATCGTTGCAACGATCGTTGAGGAGGATATAGCCTTCGCCGCAGAAAACCTGGCCTATGAACCAGATGAGATTGAACGCCGTGTTACAAACGCAATCACTGCAGTCGGACTTGAAAAACATCGTTTTGATGCACCTTACAAGCTATCAGGCGGACAGAAACAGCGAGTGGCTATTGCCGGTATCCTTGCTATGGAGCCGAAGTGCATCGTACTGGATGAACCAACAGCGATGCTTGATCCGGTTGGACGGATGCTTGTCATGAAAGTCATCAAGAGACTTCATGATGAACAGGGGATAACAGTCGTTCTCATCACACATTTTATGGAGGAAGCCGCCCAGGCAGACCGAGTAATAGTTCTGTCAGATGGATCTGTGTGCGAAGACGGTACTCCTACAGAGATTTTCAGTAAGAGAAGCAGAATGCTGGAATTGGGTCTGGACGTCCCGGTTTCAACGCAGATGGCTTCACTTCTGTCTGAATATGGAATGCCTATTGATCGGAACGTTATTACGCCAGAGCAGTTTTTGATCGCATTCAGCAAAGTTTCCGGAGGTAAATCATGAGTTTGCTTGAATTGAAGAATCTCGGATTTACCTATCAGAAAGGCATGCCAGATGAACACAAAGCTGTTCAGGATGTCAATCTATGTATAGAAGCAGGCCAGTTTGTAGGAATTATCGGACACACTGGCAGCGGGAAATCCACCCTGATTCAGATGCTGAACGGCTTGCTGAAGCCAACCAGCGGAGAAGTGTTAATTAACGGAGAAAATATCTGGAAAGATACAAACACCATTCTGAAGACCCGTTGTACTG
>CAMKDB010000079.1 GCA_946411155.1 uncultured Faecalibacterium sp. | reverse complement strand
AAGCTGCATTGATTCTCTTGGTTATGAGTTTTGGGAAGAATAACAAATTCCAGTTCGTCCGGATCAAAATCAATTGCGCAAGGCAGCTTCGGCTGCCTTTTTCGTGGAAAGAAAGGAGGAAAGAGATTGGCTGCAGCAGCGACCGTGGACGAGATCTTGCGGTCCCCGGAAGACGGGATCCGGGATTTTATGGAATCGGACAGATACAGGACCTATCTCAGGGCGGTCTTTATTCCGCAATGAGTTGCTTCTCGACATTCGTGCATTAAGAAATACAAACGTTAGTTGGGCGTAATATTCAAAATATATTTGAAAATTACGCCCTTTAGTGATAGGATAAAGAAAAAATAAAGCAGGAAAAGCACGATGATAGAAAGAGCTATATCGGAAAAAATAAGAATAAGTGCGAGGCAGGTACCTGTTGTGACAGTGCTCGGACCGAGGCAGGCTGGCAAAACGACGCTCGTCAGGGACTTGTTTCCGGATTATACATATGTGAATTTGGAAGACAGGGTTACAAGAGAACTGGCAGAGAATGATTACATTGGCTTTTTCAGCAAGTATCCGGAGCCGATGATTATTGATGAGGTTCAAAGGGTACCGGAATTGTTGTCTGCCATTCAGGTAAAAGTTGATGAAGACAGAAGAAGAAACGGAAGATTTATCGTTACAGGTTCCCATCAGCCAAGACTCAGAGAAGCAGTGGCCCAGTCGCTGGCAGGCAGAACGACGATCCATACACTACTTCCCCTGAGTTTTGAAGAGATCAAAAGAGCCGGACGAACAGAAACGCTTGATGAGAGCATTATCAGAGGATTCATGCCCGAATTATATCTTGAGAATTCCAGGGATCCTTATGTGTATTACAGAGACTATCTTGACACCTATATTGAGAGGGATCTTAGGCAGATGACAGCGGTCAAGGATTTAAACGCCTTTTTGAGATTTATCACTTTATTGGCGGGAAGAGTAGGCCAAGTCGTGAATTTGAGCGGGTTATCCGGAGAAGTGGGAGTTTCTTCGACTACGTTGGGACAATGGCTGTCTGTACTGGAAGATTCTTTTATCGTTTTCAGATTACAGCCATATTTTTCCAATATCAGTAAACGTATCGTTAAATCTCCGAAGGTGTATTTTGTGGAGCCGGGACTGGCGGCTTACCTCCTCGGAATCGAAACGGCGAAGCAGGCATCCAGAGATCCGCTCAGGGGAAATCTGTTTGAAAACATTGTAGTTCTGGAGGCGATGAAAGCCAGACTAAACGATAATAAAGAGCCTAATCTGTTTTATATGAGGACGGAAAAAGGAGTCGAAGTAGATCTGATCATAAAAAAAGAAGGCATGCTGTACCCTTATGAAATCAAGTCTGCAATGACTCCTAACAGGGAATTCACCGGAAATTTAAAAAAGTTTTGCGAAAGCGAAGCGGATGCGGAGGAAATGAGCGTGATCTATTGTGGGGAGCCGTATGAGGCTTATCAGAATTGCAGATACATTAATTACTTGGATGTTGCGCAAACGATCAGGCAGTAGTATGCAGAGCCGACAGATGTATTTCTCATACGTAAAGGAACAGGCGTCAGTTTAAAAAAACGGTTTGTCCGGTTAAACATCAAACTTGCAAGGCAGCTTCGGCTGCCTTTTTTCGTGGAAAGAAAGGAGGAAAGAGATTGGCTGCAGCAGCGACCGTGGACGAGATCCTGCGGTCCCTGGAAGACGGGATCCGGGATTTTATGGAATCGGACAGATACAGGACTTATCTCAGGGCGGTCGGCCGGTTCCGGAATTACAGTGTGAACAACATCCTGCTCATCTCCATGCAGAAGCCAGACGCCACGCTGGTGGCGGGCTATTCCACATGGAAGAACAGTTTCAGGCGGCACGTGAAGAAAGGAGAGAAGGGGATCCGGATCATCGCGCCGGTACCGGTGCAGGTGGAAAAGGAACGGGACGTCACGGACGGCTACGGGAACGTGAAAAAGGAAAAGATCACCGTTACGGTGCCGCGGTTCCGTGCCGTCACCGTCTTCGACATCTCCCAGACGGAGGGGGAACCGCTGCCGGACATCCAGCCTGCGGAACTGAGCGCTTCCGTGAAGGATTACGGCGCTTTCCTGAAGGCGCTGGAGCGGAGTTCCCGTGTCCCGGTGCGGTATACGGAGATCGAGGGGAACGCGCGGGGTTATTACGACGCACAGAAGGAGGAGATCTGCGTCCGGAAGGGGATGAGCCAGGCGCAGACGGTGAAGACTCTGGTACACGAAATGGCACACGCCTTTCTCCACGACCGGCACAGCGGCGGCGCGATGCTGCCGCAGAAGACGAAGGAGGTGGAGGCGGAGAGCGTCGCCTACGCGGTCTGCACGTATTTCGGGGTCGACACCTCGGAATATACCTTCCCGTACGTGACGGCGTGGGCTGGGGAGACGGACCTGAAGACCCTGCACGGATCCCTGGACACCATCCGGGACACGGCGTCCATGCTGATCCCTCGGATCGAAGAACGCTGCGCCGGGATCCTGCGGGCGGAGGAGCGGAAGGCGGAAGAAAAGGAACAGAGGAGGGAAGCAAGATGAGAACGTTTACGGAAGAAGAGAAATGCATCCTGGACATGTACCGGGATAAGACGAGACTGGGCGCAGTCGCGAAGATGTATGAAGCGCTGCCGTATATCGAGCAGGACGGGATCCGGACGCTGGTGGAAGGGACCATCGACAAGCTCGTGCGCATGAGCGACCGGCGGTACCGGGCGGCGCTGAGGAGCAGGAGCTATCTGGTCCTGCTCTCCAGGGAATACGCGAAAAAGGAGGCGAACGGATGACGGAGGAATTCGGTTTCAGCGTCCGTCCCATGACGGAGGCGGAGCGGCTGTACGCTTATACCCAGAGCGCGCAGCTGCGGGGACAGACCGGTTGCATCGGGTATCTGCGGGCGGATATGGACACGGACGGGGAAGGTTTCTTTTCATCATGGAACGACTTCGACCGTCAGCGGAAGACGGAGGCGTTCAAAGAGGATCTGGACGGCGTCATCCGGATCCTCCGCGGGAAGGATAGCGCCGTCCGGTTCCTGAAGGACCGGGCAGCGCTGGCGGCATGGTGTTACAGCCATCCGGAAGCCCGGATGGACGAAGGGAACAGTTACGGATTCCGGGTGGATACCGGATCGTACACCTATCTCATGCGTCTGGATCCCGCGAAGGGAGCGTACAACCTGTACTGCTACTGCTACGACAGGAAACTGCTGGACAGCCACCTGAAGGAGGCGGAGCGCGGCATCCGGTTCATCACGCCGGATTATCAGGAACTGTTCCGGATCCGGGACGGGGAGAAGATCCGGATCTCGTACCGTGACGGGTCGGCGGAGGATTTCGTCTGCCGCTATATCGACCCGACGCATCTGGAGGTGGGCGGCGGATCCTGCAATCTGTTCCACATCTGCGAGCTGGCGGAACATCTGGACGGCATCGGCGCGAAAGCGGAACCAGTCCGCGGACCGAAGACGCGCGTACGTTCCGCTGCGCGGTAGGGAGGAGGCGGACGTGGCGCTGTTGACGAAGGAAGATCTGGAACGGGCGGGTGAAATGGATCTGTTGACCTATCTGCAGCTTTTCGATCCCGGGGAACTGGTCCATGTGTCCGGACAGACCTGGTGCACGCGGACCCACGATTCTCTGAAGATCAGCAACGGCAAGTGGTACTGGTTCTCCAGGGGGATCGGAGGGGTGAACGCCCTTCAGTACCTGACGGCGGTGGAGGGCAGGACGCTGCCCGAAGCTGCGGAGATCCTGCTGGGCAGACCGCTCCCGGAGCGGACGTCCCTGAAGAGATGCGGGGAGAAGCGGGAGAAGAAACTGCGGCTGCCACCGGACAACGGAAACGCGGACAGGGCAGTGGCCTATCTGGAGGGAAGAGGGATCCACCCGGACGTGATCCGGTACTGCCTGGACGAACGCCTGATCTACGAGTCCGGCGGACGGCATCTCAACGTGGTATTCGTGGGCAGGGACGACGCCGGAACGGCGCGGTACGCGGCGCTGCGGGAGATCGGAGGACCGTTCAAGGGAGACGCGGCGGGCAGCGACAAGCGTTTTGCGTTCTCGATCCCGGGCACCGGACCGGCAAGACATCTGCACGTGTTCGAGGCGGCGGTGGATCTGCTGAGCTACGCGACGCTCATCCGGATGAAGGGATGGGACTGGCGCAGGGACAGTCTGCTGTCTCTGGGCGGCGTGTTTCCTTCCAAAAAGGAAGGCGTTCTGCCGCCGGCGCTGTCCCGGTTTCTGGAAGCGCACCCGGAGGTGCGGACGGTTCATCTCCATCTGGACAGGGACGATCCGGGAAGAGCGGCGTCCAAGGCGATCCGCAGGAATCTCGACAGCCGGTACGCGGTCCTGGACGAGCCGCCTCTGTGCGGGAAAGACGTGAACGACCAGCTGTTGGCAAGAGTCAGCATGGGAAAGAAAGATCGTGGAAGGGACTGACGTGGCCTGCTGGGACGCGCATAAAAAGATGCCCGGGCTTTCTGCCGCAGCAGGAAGCCCGGGTAAATGTTTCTGACAGATCCGGGAGGTCGTCCTTATAACGTTCTGGCGTAGCGGATCGCCTCCCGTACGCTCATGTCCTCTTTCCAGCAATAGATACCGACGATGAGCGCCTGCTCATAGGACAGAGCGCTCTGGCGGTAGATCTCATCAACATATTCCTTAAAGGTCGTCTTTCTGAACAGACACATCTTCGTATTTCCTCCTGATGTCGTTTTCTGCAGGATACACCTGCAAGGCAGGGAGGAGGTCTCCGCCGGGGCGACATTTCCGTTTCTTGTGAAAAAAAGAACCTGTTCTTTCTTTAAAAGGCTTTAAAGAAAGAACAGGTTCTTCTCATCGCTGTCTGTGCAGAGAAAGGAGAAAACAGAAGTTATTCGCCGGCAATGCATCCGAGATACAGTTTCCACTCGTCTGCCTGTACACCGTAGATATAATGGTAGGCAGATATCGAACTGCCGCTGTTTTCGACCGCGTAGGAAACAGAGTAGGAACTGGTGCCGTAGGGGAAGTCGTTCTTGCAATATACAGCTATGACATCACCGTCTTTGTAGCCGAGAAGGGTATAGTCTGCATATATCGAACGGTAGTTGCCGGCAATTTCCTGGTCGAATCCCACCGGAATGGTTATGTTGTAGTTGTCTGTTTGAGGATCACCGACAGTAAAGTGATCCGCGAGGTCATCAAAGTCCACTTCCTGCGTGTCAACCGTCTCAAACTCCACCCGGCTGATCTCCGGCATCTCTTCACCGGACTCGAAGCTGAATCTGAGGCCGCTGTGAAGGGAAAAAGCCACAGGCAGGTCTTCGGCGCCGGCGGGAATGAACAGGAACGTCTCGAACTGGTCGAGTTCTCTTCCTCTTGAGAGATCATATGCTTTGATCGCGTTGCCCTCTGCGTCAAAAACTCTGTACCTGACTGTGACCTGAACCGGTTTGTCCGATGTGCTGCTGGCATATGCCAGCGCGTTGATCACATCGTCGCTGCCGGGATCCGGGTAGGTCTTTGGATCGAATTCGATGGACAGGACAGATTCCTCAGGGACTGTTTCTTCCGGTGTATCGTCCGGTTGGGCTTCCGGCTGCGGGACATCCGGAGCGGCAGGATCCGGTGAGGGGGAACTTTCTTTTGTACCGCATGCAGTAAGCAGGCATACCGTAAGCAGGAGCAGCAGGATCAGTGCAAAGCATTTTTTCTTCGTAAGCATCGTAGACCTCCGGCAGAAGAAGTATACTATTGATTGTATCATTGGAACAAAGTATATCAAGATTTTTGCAGGAGTTTGTCGCAGTGAGAAACAGTGATGATAAAGGCATATCTCCGTGCAGGACAGACGAGGCTGGCTTTTGATTTTGTGAGGCAGAGACACGTTTTTTCCTACCCCTGGCACCCGGAATGGTTCCGGATGGAGGAAAGGAAGATCTGCGCGGTTCGCTTCGGACAGGCGGGGAAGCAGCGGCGCGGGAAAGACCAGCGGAATCTGCCGCAATACCCGCATAATAACGCATTTTCTCCATGCGGTATACTCTGGGAATTCGCAGCAGGAGAAGTGCACCGGACAGATCCTGCCATGTTATTTGCCACTTATGATCCCAAAACGACCATCTGTATCAAGTTTGTGGAAATCGCTCCTCATTTCTCATATATTTAGAGCGTCACAGAAAGGAGGTTACGGATGCAAGTCGAAGTCAAAGTTGATGAAAATTGCAAGGCGACCAGAATAATCATCGTGACAGACAAAATGACAGAAGAGATCAATGAGATCATTAAGAGACTGTCGGATGAGCAGCCGAAAATGATCGCCGGGTTTAAAGAAGATGTGGTCGAAGTGCTGGAGCCGGAGAATATTTACCGCATTTATGCGGAAGCCGGAAAAGTATTTGCGGAGACAAAAAGTGATACATATGTGATCCGCCTTCGTCTTTACGAGGTCGAACAGAGGCTGGAACGGGTTTCCTTCGTGCGTATATCAAATTCGGACATTATCAATCTGAAAAAAGTGAAGCGGTTTGACCTGAGTTTTGCGGGAACCATTTGTGTCACGCTGCTGAATGGCACGGTCACTTATGTTTCGAGACGGTTTGTCACTAAAATCAAAAAATTATTGGGAATATGAGGTAATTAAACATGAAAGATAAGGTTATCAAACGTGGACTTGTCGGAGCTCCTTTGGGCGTAACGATCAGTTTACTCATCGCTCTGGTTATATCTGCCGTTATCGGGGACGGGAACTTCCATCCCGTAGCCGCTGAACTGGCTGACGGAGCCGGCAGTGAACTGAACGCAGTCATTATTCAGACAGTCCTGAGCGGACTGATGGGTGCAGGATATGCGATGGCTTCGGTCATCTGGGAGATCGATTCCTGGAGTCTTGCGAAGCAAAGCGGGCTCTACTTTGCAATCACATGCGTCCTGATGTTTCCGGTCGCTTATTGCGCAAACTGGATGGAACACAGTTTGGCCGGCTTTCTGACCTATGCTGGAATCTACGTCGGTATATTTGTGATCGTCTGGCTGACTCAGTATTGTATATGGAGAAAAAAGATCGACGAATTAAATGCTCAGGTCTCGAATAAAGCGATCACGGACTGAGACAGTCACAGCCCCGGATGCCATTCCGGGGAAAAAGACAGCTTCGGCTGTCTTTTTTTGTTGTGAGGCAGAGGGCAAGGTCATTCTCCCTCCGGCAGATGGTATAATTGTTTTGGCGACAAATCGGAATTTGCCTTATGGTGAGTAACTTTGAACGTTCTTGTCCTGCTGTAACAGAGGTATATGACGCCTGAGAGGAGCCGATCTATGTATAACTTTGTAAGAATCATTCTTATCTGGCTTTTTTGCCTCTTATCTGTTTTGCTCCATGAATTAGGTCACGCATTGGGATACCGGATTTCCGGAGGAAAAGCAGGATGGAAGGTCGTTGTGGGATCCGGACCTAGGCTGATCAGCATATCCAGGTTTACCTTCGGTCTTATCCCGGCAGGCGGTAATTTCGTTCCTGCAGAAGAACCCGAAACGGATAAAGGACAGATCATCATGCTCGCCGGCGGGCCTTTCCTTTCTTTGCTGCAGGCTATTCTGTACTGGATTACTTATTTCTGCATTTCAGGGAGTGTTCAGTTCGGGAGCAATCTCAGTGAAATCCTGCTTCCGGTGTCCACCTTTCTCCTGTATTTTAACTTCTTCCAATTCCTGTTTACTGCCATTCCAATGCGCTACAGGGTCATATGCAGAGGATTCGAAAGCGACGGCCTGCAGATCATTCATATCCTGAAGCATAATAAAGCATCATAATCATATGCCCTTCGAACATTAAAATGCCCGGAAAACCGGAAGTTAATCATCAAATTCCAGTTTGTCGGGACATCGATAAATCGGGATTTGCAAGACGGTCAGGTATAGTGGGATGTATATTGTCAAAGCAGAAGCAGATCAGGCAGCAAAAATCGTAGATATGTCTGTCAGAGCTTTTGAAACAGATGTAAATGTCGGCGGAACAAAAGGTGAGTACCCGCCTGGTTTTGATTCGATAGAATGGCATGAGCAAATGGCCCGGGAGGGACATTTATATCAGGCAATGGTAGAAAATGATCTGGTAGGGGCTGCCATTGTGTTTCCGGATGAAATAAATAAAAGCGTATACATTGGCAGGATCTTTATTGACAGCATCTATCACAGAAAAGGTTATGGGCTTCGTTTGATGGAATGCATAGAAAAGAATTTTCCATGTGCTGCTGAGTTTGATCTGGATACCCCATGTTGGAATGAGCGGACAAATGCATTCTACAAAAGATTGGGTTATCGGATCATAAAGGTTGAGGATGGGTTTAACTATTATCAGAAAAGAAAAAGTGAACTCGATGCCGTCCAGAATCTCACATAAAGCAATATCCAGTTTGCCGGGACATCGATAAATCGGAATTTGACGAGGTGAATCATTTTGAAAAAAGGAATTAAGATCCTGTATTTCATTTCAGTTGTAATCAGTGCTTTGGTAGGGCTATGGCATTTCTTTGTCCCGTGGATGTTTCAGTGGTATGACTATCTTCCGATGCAATACGAGAATCTTATTGTCGGGATCGATTATACAAACTATTGCTTTTCTTTATTGCTTTTCGGCTTAAGTGTAATGTTGATAATTCTTGGGGGAAAAGCACTTTCTTTAAATCGGGAAGTGATATGCTTTTACTTTTTTCTGACGATAGTTTGGATATTCAGAGCATGTCTTGCCAGTTTTATTGAGCCATGGCCGTTACAGCCGATTCCGGCTGCTGCGATTGGACAACTGATTGCTTCAGATGCATTAGCAGTAATGATGATCGTTGTCAGTGTGGGCTTTATCAAAGATATTAGAAGAAAATAGTACATTCCGATTTATCGGGACATCGATAAATCGTAGTTTGTGGAGATGACTATGAAAATAACAGTAATAAATGGAACGGAACAACAAGG
>CAMKDB010000078.1 GCA_946411155.1 uncultured Faecalibacterium sp. | reverse complement strand
GGTGTGACATCAAGGCCAAGTTCATGGAGGTTCGTCGGCATTCCGACGGAGCGGAAGAATTCTTCCACAGCTTCTATTCCTTTCAGGGCGATTTCCCTGTCGGTCATCCCTTCAGCCGGTCTGATGTCCATGACATTGATTGCAAGACTGACAAACCTGTGAAGATTACTGTCCATGACGTAGCGTGCCCAGCTCGGCCACATGGCTGCCAGACCCGCACCGTGCGTCACGTCGAACATGCCGCCCAGTTCATGCTCCAGCATGTGGGTGGACCAGTCGCTGCCATTGTTCCCGCAGCCTGTAAGGTTGTTGTGAGATAAAGAGCCTGCCCACATGATCTCTGCGCGGGCGTCGTAGTTTGTGGGATCTTCATGCAGGATCTTAGCGTTCTTCATAACAATGCGAAGGATCGTGTGGGCAATGCCGTCTGTGATCTCGGGATTTCCGCCCTGAGTGAAGTATCTCTCGAATGTATGCATCATGATATCCACGCATCCGGACTCAGTCTGGTAGTCGGGGAGAGACGCTGTTAATTCCGGGTCCATAATGGCAAACCGCGGTCTGGCGAGATCATCGTCATAGGCGCGTTTGGCTCCGCTGCGCTCATCGGTAATGACGCTTCCTGTGCTCGTCTCGCTCCCCGCGGCAGCAATTGTCAGGATGACACCGACAGGCGCGCAGGCATTTGCTTTGCGGACACCGGTGAACAGTTCCCAGACCTCTTTATCCGGTTCTGCAATACCGTATGCGATCGCTTTAGCTGTATCGATGACGGACCCGCCTCCGACAGCGAGCATAAAATCCAGACGGTCTTCTTTTGCAAGGGCGATGCCTTCATAGACTGTTCCCAGATGGGGATTCGGCACGACGCCTCCGAGTTCTCTGTAATAAAGGCCTGCATCGTCAAGGCTGCTCCTGACGCTAGATAGTAGTCCGGAGCGCTCGGCACTTCTTCCGCCGTAAACGAGCAAAACGCGTGATCCGCCGAATTCCTGGATGAGATCTGCGACGCGGGCTTCTTCCCCCTTACCGAATGCGATTTTGGTGGGCGTATAGAGATTGAAATTGTAAAACATGGATCTGCCTCCGTGATAGGTTTATTCCTGATCTCAGTTTATCAAACAAATCATTTCGGGAAAAGGGAATTGAGCCTGCGGAACCGTGATGCCGGTGATGAATGTGCGGTCGGGATAATGTATAATGAATTCGATTATAAAGGCATTTGCCGGCAGCAGTTTGTGAGGAACAGATGATTAAAATATTTGTTACAGGAGATATCCATTTCGGCCGGAAATATGAACGGTACCCGAAGATCAGCGCGGAACTGATTGAGAGCCGTTTCCGCTGTCTGGAAAGATGTGTCGAATATGCCGAAAAAGAGGCATGCGATTATTTTGTGATCGCCGGCGACCTGTTTGACAGGATCAGCGGTATCGCTGTTCAGGATGTAAAGCGCGTCGTGAATATTCTGGCGGAATTTAACAATACGGTGCTCGTCCTCCCGGGGAATCACGATTACTACAGCGGACAGGAAAAGATATGGAAAGATTTCACGGACGCTATGAGTAAGACGGATCATCGTATCCTGCTCCTTTCTGAAATGAGGGAATACCGATTCGGTGATGATTCGGATTCTGTGACATTTTACCCTGCATTATGCGAGTCGAAGCATTCCGATAAGAACAATCTGGACTGGATCAAAAAGAGCCTGCCCGATGACGCAGCGTATCATGTTGGGATTGCTCACGGCGCGATCGATGGATTGTCACAGGACAGCGAAAACAGATATTTCCGCATGTCTATGAGCGAACTCGAAGCGATTCCGATGGATGTATGGCTGATCGGGCATACCCATGTGCCTTTTCCGGCATCCCTGGACGCCGGAAAAGAATCATTTGATTATAGAGTCTTCAACGCCGGAACACCGGAACAATTGGATCTGAGCAATAATACATCCGGCCAGTGTTTTGTGATTTCACTGGAAAAGAAAGACGGCAAAACAACAGTCGGCGCACACCGTTTCGACAGCGGTTTTATCAGATATGAAGACCTTGAAACGGTGATCGGAAGCGAAACATTGGAAGAAGCGCTGGAATCCGTGCTCGGGAAGCTTCCGAAAGAGACCGTCGTCCGTCTCAGAGTCAGCGGCACGGTGTCGGAAGAAGATTACACAGACAGGTTTCAGATCTATCAGCGTTATGAGGAGCGGCTTCTGAATTTGGAGATCGTGGATGACGGTCTGAGTGAAAGGATCTCCAGAGAGAAGATCCGTTCAGAATTCCCGGAGATCAGTTTCGCTGCGAAGTTCCTTGAAAGACTGGAGAATCCGGCGGAGATCCAGGCTGCTTATCAGCTGATCAGAAGACATCAGGAAATGGAGGACGGCAAATGATCATCAGGAAGCTTGAAAGCGGACAGTTTGCCGGCTTAAGGGGGAGTGAAGTCCGGTTCGAGAGTGGAATGAACCTTCTCATCGGTGAGAACGAAGCAGGGAAATCGACACTGATCGATCTGCTTTATCATCTGTTTTTCACTGATGCAAAACTGGACAGAAGAAGTGACAAAGATTTTATCGAAAGATACTTCCCGAAAGATGTGAGCGGAACCCAGGTCTCGTTTATCGACGGAGAGGTTCTGTTCGAAACAGAAAGCGGCACGTATCGTCTTTCAAAGGAATGGGCTTCCGGCAGCGGAGAAGTGAAACTCATGCTGCCGAACAGACTGACTATTAAGGATCAGGAACAGATCGGAAAGATCCTGTCTGAGATCCTGAACTACGACAGAGGGATCTATGATGAGATGGTCTTTGCTTCCCAGCGCAGGGAAAAGACGGTGCTCAGCAGCCTACTCGGCAGAGGTTCCTCCGAGAATATGCGGGATCTTGCTTCTACTCTGACGCTTGCCGTGATGGAGACCGGTGGCATCGATATCGATGGGGCAGAAGCTGAACTCAGGGCAAAGGTGGCTTCTTATGAGGGAAACTGGAACTTTGAAGCGGACAGGCCGAAACCATACAGAGGCAGCGGAAACCGCTGGTTAAAAGGCAACGGAAGCATCCTGAATGCGTTTTACAGCAGAGAAAACATCGCGGAAAAACAGAATGAGGTCAAAAAAGCGGAGCTGAAAGCGGAAGAAGAAAGGGATCTGCTTGTCTATGAGAAAAATGAAGCAGAGAAATTGAAGGAACGCAGAAGTGAGTTCCTGAAAGTCCGCGGCAAACTTGATGCTTTGCAGGCAAACCTCCGCCTGAAACAGATCGCCGCTGAAAACCTGAAGAAATACAGGGAGGCTTTTATACAGTGGCCGTTGATCCTGGATCAGGTTCAGACAGCGAATAAACTGAAGGAAGAACTGGCTCTTTCTGAAAAAAGAGACCAGTACAGAGAGATCGGCAAACTGCTTGAGAACAAAAATTCTCTTGTTGACCAGCGGAATGTCCTTGGTATCATCTCTGCCGAAGATATCCTGGATGCACAGAAAGCCGAAAGAAACGCTGACCGACTGGAAGCCCAGCTGAGGGGCATGAATCTTACTGCCAGGATCCGCCGGTTGGGCGATCAGAAAGTGGTGGTTAGATCCTCGGTAAACGGAAACATGCTCGATGGATGCGATGGCGCGTATGATATCTCGGAGGCTGTCGAGATCACTGTTCCCGGAGTCGTCGCTGTGGAATTATCGCCTCGCGGAATCGATGCGGATGAAGTCCGGAATGAGTTGTCCTCATGCAGAAAAGAACTGAAAACGATTCTCGAGAAATATGGCGCCGCTTCCGCTGAAGAACTCAGGGAGAGAAAAGACAAAGGGGATTCTCTCTCAGCGGATATCGGACATCTGGATCGGCAGATCGGACTGTCCCTTGGAGGCAGGGACTGGGAGATCCTGTCAGCTGAGGCCGCCGAGATCTCCGAAGAGATCCGGGAACCGCAGGCAGTGAGGAATGACTTAAGGTCACGCGGAATGGAGCCGGTCGACCCGTATATCTATTCCCGCGGTGCAAGAACTGAGGAGTACAGGAATCAATACGGTGATATCGGAAAACTGGAGGGATTGATCCGGAATACTGAAGAAGAAGTCAGGGATCTTGAGGATAAGATGCTGGATCCGGATTCCATACCTGAGGAATTCAGCAATGTCGGAGATCCGGAAGCCTATATCAGAGTTCTTGACGGCAGGATCAAACGGGCAGACGAAAACGTGGAGATACAGACCCAGAGACTTGCCGAAGCACAGAGCAGTATCGGGGACCGATCCGCGGAAGATTACGCCCAGGAGTATGACGAAGCTGACGCGGTGTTTGTCCGTCTTAAGGATGAATACAGGATGTGGAAACATATCCTTGAGGTTTTCCTGCAGGTGAAAGAGGAGGAAAAGGGGAATCCGCTCTCGGATATCGAGGCGCTTTTCAGAGAGTATCTTTCCGTTCTCACTTCGGATCGGTTGACTCTCCGTTCGATCGGCGAAGACCTCGGCAGTTCCATTATCAGCGAGAACAATATTCTTACCGCCGATATTCTGTCCGAAGGCACAAAGGAGACAGTTGCCCTGGCTTTCCGGCTTTCCGTACTGGAGCATCTGTTTCCCGATGGCGGCTGCGTCGCTGTATTCGACGATCCGTTTACGGAGATGGATCCCAGGCGGACTATTGAAGGATGCAGGCTGCTTCAGCGTTTTGCGGAGAAGAATCAGGTCATCTTCGTAACGTGCGACGAAAAGTACACGGAGATGCTGAATGGTAATTGCATCCGGGTCGACCGTCAATGAGTGAATTCGGCTTACGGTTATTCGGGATAGGAAAGGAAAAGTGTGATGAAGACCGATTGGTATAAGGACGCTGTTGTATATCAGATCTATCCGTTCAGTTTCATGGACTCGGATAACGACGGATGGGGAGATATCCCCGGGATCCTGTCAAAACTGGATTATGTAAGAGACCTTGGCGCGACGGCAATCTGGTTCTCTCCGCTGTACAGATCTCCTGACTACGATTACGGTTACGATATCAGTGATTACATGGATATTGATCCGAAATTCGGAACGATGGAGGATTTCGACAGACTGCTGGAGGAATGCCATAAGAGAAACCTGAAGGTCATTATGGACATGGTGATCAACCATACCTCCACTGAGCATCCCTGGTTCCGGGAGGCAATACAGTCACCGGATTCGCCTTACAGAGATTACTACATCATCCGTCCCGGAAAGCGTGAGGGCGGAAAACTGCTTCCGCCCACCAACTGGGCTTCCACTTTCACAGGTTCCGCATGGGAACGTATCGGTGACACCGAAGACTTTTACCTGCATCTCTTCTGTAAAGAACAGGCGGACCTGAACTGGGAGAATCCCGTTGTCCGCGACAAGATTGTCTCGATCCTCAATTTCTGGTTGAAGAAAGGTGTGGACGGTTTCCGCTTTGATGTTTTCAATATGTTTTCCAAAGTCTATCCTCTCAGGGACGACGATGGAAAATCGTTCCAGAAAGGCGCACAGTTCTTTGTCGACGGACCGAGGATGCACGAGTTCCTGAAAGAACTCAACGAGAAAGCGCTGTCTCTCTATGATTCCTATACGGTAGGAGAATCCTACCATCCTTCGGAAGAGAACGCATACGAATATGTGAAGAGATCCAACAGGGAACTGGATACCATATTCAATTTCGCCCACCTGGATTCGGACAATATCGGCGGGTTGAAATTCTTCAGAAAGCCATTCGATCTGAAGCAGTTCAAAAAAGGATTGCTGGATCCTCAGAAGACGTATTATGACGAAGGCTGGAACACGCTTGTCCTGGAAAACCATGACAATCCCAGATGCGTAAACCGCTTTGGCATCGATGCAGCCCATTATCGGTATGAAGCGGCGACGATGCTTGCGGTCATCACATACATGGGATTTGGAACGCCGTTCATCTATATGGGTCAGGAGATCGGATGCACGAATGCGGACTTCCGCAGTATCGGTGAGATGAAGGACCCTGTCAGCCATTTCGTATATGATCTGATGTGCAGCTACCATATGCCGAAAGGGCTTGCGTTCCGCTTTATCCGTTACGGAGCCAGAGATCATGCGCGTGTTCCTATGGCATGGAATGACTCTGTCAACGGCGGATTTAACGCCGGATACGATACGTGGCAGTGCGTGAATTCGAATTATAAGGAGATCAACGTTGACCGGGATCTGAAGTCTGACCGATCCGTTTACAGGTTTTATCAGCGACTGCTGGATTTCCGCCGGAACAGCCGGATCATCCGACGCGGAACGACCGAGGAGTATGATCACGATCACCGGCAGGTCATCGCTTATGCCCGGGAATATGAAGGGGACAGGCTGTTTGTTGTCGGTAATTTCAGCAAAAGGACAGTGAGATACAAATTGCCTGAGGAATTTGTCCCGATGCAGGTACGTTTCGGTAATTATGAAAAGCTGGACAGAGAGGGTGATATCCTTACTTTGAAGCCCTATCAGGCTGTTGTCCTCGGATAAAAATCGATTATTAACTGACAGAACGGGTCTGAAGATCCGGGAGAGATGAGTATGGTGACCAGGATTCAGGGCGAGAAAGTTGAGAGTTTGTTTGCCGGCTGGGATGAGACATTGATCTGGTCCTGCCTTCAGGGCGTCATGGGCAGTCTGTATGGGAATTCTCAGGAAGATCCGGATGCCGCGGCGGCGTGTCTCGGGGATTTTGCATTCTTTGCAGGAAATCCGGACAGGGAACTGCTGGAATGGATCTGCGGGGAGATAAATGCACCGAAGCTGCTGGTCCCCGGATCATCGGCATGGTCGGCTCTGATGGAGAGTACGTTCGGCAACCGGCTTCTTAAAACAAGACGTTACCGGATCCTTAAAGGCGGTGAGCATTTTGACGTGGAAGCGCTGGAGGCAAACGTCAGGAGATTGCCGGAAGAGATGGAGATCGTTCCCATCGGAAAAGATCTTTATGAAGAATTGAAAATAGAATCCTGGAGTGCGGATTTCGTTGCGCAGTTCAATACATATGAGGAGTTTGAGGAGTTGGGGCTCGGTTTTGTCGTGCTGCTTGACGGAGTTCCTGTATCCGGTGCTTCTTCTTACAGCCGTTACCGTGAAGGAATCGAGATCGAAGTCGATACACGTGATGACTACCGCAGGAGAGGGCTCGCGGCAGCCTCTGCTTCCAGACTGATTCTTGAGTGTCTGGAGCGCGGTCTTTATCCGAGTTGGGATGCAGCCAGTGAGATTTCGGCACGGTTCGCGGAAAAACTGGGATATGTTCGCGGTGAACCATATGACTGTTACTTTATGCAGAAGCCTGAAGAAACGGTTCTCCGTGAACCCGGTATCAGCGAACTGCGTTTTCTGATCGCGGATATCGACGGAACGCTGGTAAATACAGCACGCAACATGCTGCCGCGGACGGTCCGGGTCCTCAGGGATCTCCATAGGCGTGGCGTCCTGATCGGTATTGCTTCTGGAAGACCTGTCGGCGCAGCCCTTCTCAAAGAGATCCGTGAAGGCTGGGGATTGGGGTTTGACGTGGACTGTGTCATCGGGATGAACGGTGGACAGATCCTGGACAGACTGGACGGAACGGAAGAGTCTGTATTTCCGCTGGAACCTGAAACGATCCGTCGCGGTCTTGAACTTCTGGACGCTTCCGGTATTCCGGGAAATCCTTTCGTGTACAGAGGGGAGAACATGATTGCGCGGAAATACGACGACCTTATGCGACTGTCATGTGAAAGGCATCATGTCAGCTGCAGGACCGTGGAAGATGACTCTGAGTTCTGTGAGGAGCCTACAGCGAAACTGCTGTTCCGCCTGGATCGTCAGAAAGATATGCAGGAGCTGGAACGATATCTTCGGAAACATCCAAAGGATAGTCTGGCCTTTTTCAAGACTCAGCCGAATCTCATGGAGATGCAGGATCCCAGAGTAAATAAAGGCAGGGCGATGGAAGTTTTCTGCCGGCGTCACGGGATTCCTTTGGATGAGACGATGGCCTTCGGAGATACCACGAACGATAACGAAATGCTGCTCACTGCAGGCTGGAGCGTTTGTCTTGTGCAGGGAAGCGCAGATTCATTGAACAGTGCAGATGCCGTCACGGAACTGGATAATGAACATGACGGATTTGGTGATTACTTACTGAAGCATTGGTATACGCCGCGTGGCTGGAAACTGGATGAAATATAGATTGATATGATTTTGAAGGAGGACAGGTGTACCTGCCCTCCTTTGCAGTTCTGCCGGTGATGGAGCTGTGCTTCCCTTGTTTTATGGACAAAGGGTGGTATAATGCTTATCGGTAGAAATTGGGCATTTATAGCAAAATAATAGAAAGAGAAGATAGCAACATGACAAAAGTTGATGTTTTTTCCGGTTTTCTCGGAGCCGGAAAGACAACATTGATCAAGAAACTGATTGCGGAAGCATATCAGGGTGAAAAACTGGTTCTTATCGAGAACGAATTCGGTGAAGTTTCCATCGACGGCGGTTTTATGAGAGAAGCCGGAATCGAAGTGACAGAGATGAGCCAGGGCTGCATCTGCTGCAGTCTGGTCGGTGACTTCGCTGAGGCTCTGAAAATGGTACTGGAGACGTATGCCCCGGAACGCATCCTTATCGAACCCTCCGGAGTAGGCAAACTGTCAGACGTCATCCGTGCTGTTCAGGGCGTCGGAAGCGAGGAACTTGTTCTGAACAGTTTCACAGCGCTTGTTGATGCAAAGAAATGCAAGGTCTTCATGAAGAACTTCGGAGAGTTCTACAATGACCAGGTGGAGCATGCCAGTTGCATCGTCCTTTCAAGAACCGCTGATATCGCTCCTGAAAAACTTCAGGAATGCGTCGCTCTGATCCGTGAGAAGAACCCGACTGCCACCATCGTCACTACCGATTGGAATCAGATCACCGGCGCTCAGATCCTGGAAGTCATGGAGCGTAAGAATACGCTGGAAGCGGAACTGGAACGCCTCTCCAAAATGACATTCGAGGATGAAGACGAAGAGGAGCACGAGCATCATCACCATCATCACGATGAGGATGAGGACGGAGAG
>CAMKDB010000077.1 GCA_946411155.1 uncultured Faecalibacterium sp. | reverse complement strand
GGAACAGTGGTTGCGATCATGGCGATCATCGTTGTTACCGGATCGCTGTCCAGCTGCATCATGTTCCAGCCCCGTATCGAGTATGCGATGGCAAGAGACAATCTCTTCTTCAAGAAGTTCGGTGAAGTTCATCCGACTTGGGAGACTCCCGCTTTCTCGATCATCGTACAGTGCGCAGTCGGTATCGTTCTGATCTTCGCAACATCGCTTAGCGATCTTCTCGGCTATTTCACGATGGTCGCTCTCTGCAAGAACGTAGCGACTTTCTGCACGATCTTTGTCCTTCGCAAGAAAGAAGGATACAAACCCACCTATAAGGCTCCGGGCGGACTTATCATGCCGATCATCGCGAGCTTTATGACGCTGACCCTCATCTGGGGCGAGCTGACATACGCGCCGATCCCGGCGATCATCTGCGCGGCATTGGCCATCGGAACCGGCCTGCCTGCCTTCTATTTCTGGGATCGTAAAAGCAAAAAAGAGCAGCAGAACGCGTAAAGCGGTGCTCTGAGCAATCATTATCAATGACCCCTGTTATCTGTTGGTCTGATCCATACCAGATAGCAGGGGTCTTCCCCAAAAAGACGACATGAAAAGAAAAATCGGACAGCAGCCTTCCGAACAGGCGGAGGAACGGATCAGATTCATAATCCGGTCCATGGAATTGAAGGCAAACGACAGGATACCCAGTGAACGGGAACTGTCAGAAATGTGTGCGCTAAGCCGCAATACCGTGCGTTCGGCGACGAAGTTCCTGATCTCGGAAGGCACCCTGTATACGGAACCGGGGAAAGGGAATTATCTGTCTCCGGCTCCGGTCATCCTGAACCCGCTGGATACTGCGTCTCTTACCGAGACTGCGGAGAAGCAGGGCAAAAGGCTGAGGAACGAGATCATAAAGGCGCGGATAGCGTTTCCTGGAGAATGGGAATCGGACGCGCCGGAATGGGATGTGAGCACGAAGGTCTTCATTCTGAAAAGAACCCGTTATCTCGACGGAGCAAAATACGCGTTTGAAACCAGTCTGCTGAACTGTGACCGCTGTGAGGGAATCGCTGAAGTGGATTTCAGACGCAGATCCCTCTATCGTGTGATGGATTCCTATGGAGTAAGGCCAATGCAGGGTATGGAGACGTTGCAGATCGTCCAAGCGGGAGAGGAGGAGGCGCAGGCTCTGGATGTAGCACAGGGTTCTCCGCTGCTGAAGATCTGCGGGACCGGGAGAGACCGTGAGGGAACGGTACTTGAATATTTTTACGCGCTGATCACTCCTCAGAAGGTTCGATTCGTGTGCGATCTCGAAAGAAAAAGGAGAAAAAGATGAAGCTGGCAGCTGTGGGCAGCAATTGCATCGATTTTTATACAAATATCGATGGCGGAAAAGGATTTCCCGGGGGCGGACCGGTCAATATGGCTGTTTATACGGTCAGACTGGGAGGAACTGCCTCCTATATCGGTTTTGTCGGGAATGACGGCTTCGGCGAACTGATGCGGGAGTCGATCGCCGCCAAAGGCGTGGACGTTTCCCACCTTTACGCAAAGGAAGGAAAAACGGCCGTTTCGCAGGTGACTCTTGTGAACGGAGAAAGAGTGTTCGGGGACTATGATGAGGGCGTCCTGAAGGATTATGTCCTGTCCGAAGAAGATCTTTCTTTCATCTGCACGCATGACGTCGTCATCTGCGACCTGTGGGGAAAGGTGGAAGGACAGTTCAGGGATCTGAAAGAACGCGGAATGACGACCGCTTTTGACTGCGCGACGCGTCCGGATGATCCGGCTCCTCAGATCGCGATGCCGTACACGGATTATCTGTTCTTTTCCAGCGACGAAGGCGACACGGAAACGCTGCGTGAGCAGATGCGCCGTTACGCATCGAAAGGGCCGAAGCTTGTCATCGCGATGCTGGGCGAGGAAGGCAGTCTATGCTTCGACGGCGCGGAATATCACAGGTTCGGGATCGTCCCCTGTGAGAAACTGGTGGACAGCATGGGCGCCGGGGACAGTTATATCTCCGGATTCCTCTTTGCGCTTCAGGAAGGAAAGAGCATTGAAGAAAGCATGAAGGCAGGAGCGGTCAATGCGACGGAGACTTTGAAATACTTCGGTGCATGGTGACGATCTCACAGAGGATACAGAAAAAATGGCAAGCAGGAGATTCAGTTCCCGCACACTTTCAAAAAACAAGAGAAAAGCCGGAGAATGGTACGGAATGATCTTTGGGATCGATCCCGCCCGGGATATCCTGCTGATCCGGCGCCTTTACGGGAAAGAAGGTATGCCATGGTGTCTCGAGGAGATCTACACTCCTGACCCGGAACTTGCTTTCCCGAAACTGCAGTTGAGCGATCCGGAAATGCTGTGGTCTCTCAGGGACATGAAGGATCTGTTCAGAGTGTCCCAGACCATACAGGTTGCTGTTCCGCATCCGGATGACCGGAGACTCCTCCGGATCCGGGAGGAGTGGCCGGTATTTCTGATCACACGGGAATACCGGAGAGCTTCCGGCGCAGTGGAAGTGTATCAGCGGATCATGATCGTCGGCGGTGATAATGTCATACCGGTCAGTTATACACAGGGGGAGAAAGAAGATGGGCGTGTTCAGCGGTGATTTTTACTCTCGGAAATTGAAGATGACCACACGTGTCAATGTGATATTCCCGGAAGAATCCAATGACGTGACGCCGGTCGTCAACGGGGAGCCGGCAGTACTTTATCTTCTTCATGGGCTGTCGGGTAACGCGGACGAGTGGCTGAGATTTTCCAAGATCGAGTATTACGCGAAGAAATACAATCTGATCGTGATTTTTCCGGAAGTCCAGCGGAGTTTCTATAACAATTATCCCGGCGGGTTCCGCTATTTTGATTATGTGGCGGATGAACTGCCCGCAATCTGCGGAAAATGGTTCAACCTCACGGAAGACAGAAACCGCACATTTATTGCCGGAGAGAGCATGGGCGGATACGGCGCCGTGCGCGTCGGCCTTTCCAGGCCTGATCGGTTTTCTGCGGTCGGCTCGCTGTCCGGTGTACTGGACTATGTCTCTTTTACGGGAATGGTCCTGGACGGGGGATGGAGCGATGACATGCTGCCTTCTGAGATCACTGCTCTTCACGGGGAGACGGGAACTCCGGAAAGAGAACAGGATCCGCTGTTCCTGGTTCGAAGAATGGCATCGGATCCGGACAGGCCAAGACTCATTCAAACTTGCGGTACGGAAGATTTTCTGTATGAGAACAATCAGCGGTTCAGGATGACGGCGGAAGAATCGGGATATGGCCATACGTATATAGAAGGTCCGGGAGATCATGCCTGGCCTTACTGGGATAAAGCGATCCAGTATGTGATCAGATTTTTCCTCGGGCTGGATCTGAGCGATTTTGAACTGTTCTGATCGCATAAACGGATTTTTCTTCATTTTCTTTTCGGAAGAAGATGATATGATTAGACTAATAATCGGATATCAGTAGAGTATCCGCGAAAGAGGCAGTCCAATGGAGATGCACACTGTCAAGCCAAGAGAAGAAGCCATGGAACAGATCATGGCTTTTATCTCGCGTGAAGGACTGTCTGCGGGGGATCGTCTTCCCACAGAACGTCAGATGTGCCAGATGTGGGATCTCAGCAGGGGAACTGTCCGTTCCGCGCTGTCCCGTCTGGAGAAAATGGGCGTCCTTCAGATACGCAAAGGCTCGGGCATCTATTGCTGCGGGTCAAGATTCCAGAGGAACCTGCAGGGACTGAGTTCTTATTCCGGAGAAGCCAGATATCAGGGGAAAAAACTGGCGAATGTACTCATCGGGTTTTCCGGAATAGAAAGTGACAAGAAACTGTCCAGAATATTCAGCGCCACGCTGGGTACTCCTCTCTGGAAACTTGAGAGAATCAGGAATCTCGACGGCGTTCCTGTCCAGATTGACACATCCTACTGTTCTGCCGAACGGTTTCCGGAACTGGATCGTTTTGATTTCGTGAAAGACTCGCTATACAGGGTGTTCGAAGAGGAATACCACGCCATCCCTACCAGAGGTGAAGAGACGATCTCCGTCATAAAAGCATTGGATGAGGCGCCGCTGCTCATGCTCCAGTCCGGAACGCCTGTTTTCCGGATCGAGAGCACGACATTCGATCAGGACGGTATAATCCTGGAATACAACTATTCCGTCGTCCGTCCGGATCACGTGGTTCTTTCCAGCGAGATGAAGATCATCGTTCAGCAGGACGAGGAGGAATAAGGCGTTATGAGTGAAACGATCAGTTACAGATCCCCACTCTATCTTCAGCTCCGCGAGGTGATACGGAGAAAGATCGAGAGCGGCGAGTATCTGCCGGGCACGCCTATCCCGTCAGAAAATGCGCTGGCAGAGCAGTACGGCATTCACCGTCTGTCTGTCAGGGCGGCGATCTCTGCGCTCCTTTATGAAGGACTGCTTACCAGTGCACAGGGCAAGGGCGTCTTTGTGACGATGCCGAAGGATGAACGCGATCTTGAGACGGTCGGCGGATTCCGTCAGACGATGGAGAAACTGGGGCATAAAACACATACACGGATCATTTCAAAGATCACCCGGAAAGCCGGTGAATATTACGGCGATATCCTGAAGATCAGTCCGGAAGCCTGTATCTATTACATCAAGCGTGTCTGCTACAGCGACGGAGAGCCGTACTCCCTTGAAGAACTCTATATTCCTACCGATGTCGTGGATAATCTTTTTCAAATCGATCTGGATCTGTTCTCGATGTATCAGATCTACGGCCTGAACGGGATCACGGTCACCAGAGTGCACCAGTTTCTTGAACTGGATGAACTGGACCGCAGTGACGCGAATCTGCTGGATATCAAGGATACACCGACGGTGATGAAATTCCGGGGAGTCAGTTACGACCAGCATGGAAGAGCTGTGGAATATGCCCGTACCTATACCCGGGTGGACAAGTGCAACTTCACCGTGCACTATACACGTAAGGAAGACTGACAGATCATCTGTGCGCATTTCTGAGAGAATTTCCGTTCCGCACATGAAAGAATCCCCATTACCGGTATCTGTCCGGTAATGGGGATTCTTATCATTTGGGCCATATCAGGGAGCATCAGGACGGAAATATGTTCGCCGGCATGCTGCAGGAGAGCATTCGTTGCCGGCAGTATTTGCATGTTAAAGAACCACACCGTCCTTGAAGATGGAGATCTCCCGGTAGCCACGGCGTTCTGTGTTCGTCTTTCTGCCGCTTGCCACATCGAGGACGTATTCGAAAAGGCGGTCTGCCGCTTCGTCCAGCGTCTCGGTTCCGTCAGCCACAGTACCCGTATTGAAGTCGATCCAGTCTCTTTTCTTCTCAAAAAGAGGTGTATTGGTGGAAAGCTTTACAGTGGGGGCGGGCGCACCGAAGGGCGTTCCCCGTCCCGTCGTGAACAGGATCATGTGGGATCCGGCTGCTGTGAGGTTCGTCGCGCTCACGAGATCGTTGCCGGGACCGGAAAGGAGATTCAGACCTTTCTTTTTAACAGGCATAGCGTAGTCCAGAACATCCACGACCTGTGCGGAACCGCCTTTCTGGACGCATCCGCAGGATTTGTCCTCAAGGGTGGTGATGCCGCCTTCCTTGTTGCCGGGGCTGGGATTCTCATAGACTACCTGTCCGTGATTCACGAAATATGTCTTGAAATCATTGACCATGCGCACCGCTTCCCTGAAGACCTCTTCGGATTCGCAGCGGGAGAACAGGATGTTCTCTGCGCCGAACATTTCCGGCACTTCGGTCAGGACAGTACTTCCGCCAGCGGCAATCAGCCTGTCCGAGAACCGTCCGACGACAGGGTTCGCGGTAATGCCGGACAGCCCGTCCGAACCGCCGCATTTCAGACCGATCACCAGTTCGGAGGCAGGAACGGTCTCGCGGTGGAACTGGCCGGCGTAAGCGGCAAGCTGCTCCAGCAGTTTGGAGCCGGTCTCAAGTTCGTCATCGACCTGCTGACAGAGCATGAATTTCACCCGGTCCTCGTCGTAGAGACCGAGTTCATCGAGAAACAGATCCATAGTAAGATTCTCGCATCCCAGTCCGATGCACAGGACGCCGCCGGCATTGGGATGACGAACCAGGTCCGTCAGTACGCGTCTCGTCATGGCAAGATCATCTCCCAGCTGGGAACAGCCGAAGGGATGGGAGAATTCATAGAGCCCTTCCACGGTACCGGTGACCAGATGCTGGTTTCTTTCCACAAGCGTCTTAGCCACGCCGTTGATGCATCCGACGATGGGAAGCACCCAGATCTCATTGCGTATGCCGACGCTGCCGTCTTTTCTGCGGTAACCCTGGAACGATTTGCCTGACACCTGCGGAAGAGAGAAGGTTTTGTGGTCATAAAAGTATTCGCCGCCTTCGGAAAGGCCGGTACGCGCGTTGTGGGTGTGCACCCACTCGCCTGGTTCGATATCTGAAGTGGCGATTGCGATAGGATTGCCGTACTTCACGATGGATTCCCCGATGAGGATCGGTTTCAGCGCGATCTTGTGGCCGCCGGGGATCTCTTCCTGTGCGGAGACCGTAACGGAACCAGCGGTGACCTCTTCGCCCGCATGAATGGGATGAAGGGCGACGGCAACGTTGTCTTCGGGATGGATCTGAATGATATTCATATCGGTTCTCCTTAAAGAACACTTGCGTAAGCGGCTTCAGCGCCTTCGGTGCGGATCTTGGTCAGGTCTTTCAGGACCGTCTCCTCAAGACCGGGGATCGCGGTCAGATCCTGATCCCACATCTGAAGATTCGAGAGCACGTCATGGACGAGCGCCGCATCGTCGGCGTTCCTGTGATCCCAGAAGAAATCCAGCGCCCAGTCTACATCCTGTACCCGGTATTCGTTTCCTTTCGGGCGGACACAGACCAGAGCGTCATTTTCCCTGCGGAGCATGCCGGTGCTGTAAAAAGCGATATAGGCGGCGAGACTCATGGTCAGCGCCTGAGGCAGTTTGCCGTATTTCTCAATGTATTCCAGGAAGGAAGGCATGTTGCGCGCTTTCCACTTGGAGGTGGAGTTGAGGGAGATGCTCATCAGCAGGTGATCGACAAATGGGTTGTTGAACCTGTCGGTGACCGCAGCGGCGAAGTCCATGCAGTCCTGCTTGTCCAGAGGCAGGCAGGGGATGACCTCGTCATAGAGCAGTTTATTCATGAAGCTGTGGATCGTCTCATTGTGCATGCAGTCCCGTACGATGTCCTGACCGGCGAGATAGGCCCCAAGCACGAAGCCGGTGTGCGCGCCGTTGAGGATGCGGACCTTGCGTTTCTTGTACGGAGCGACCTCCGGAACTACGTGGACATTGAGCCCTGCCTCCTTGAATGGCAGTTTCTCTTCCAGCCATCTGGGACCTTCGATGTACCAGACGCCGAAGACTTCACCGACATCCAGCAGTTTATCCACGTAACCGTTTTCTTCATTGAGCTTCCGGACCTCCGCTTCATCCCGGATCCTGCCGGGCACGATGCGGTCCACGAGCGTGGAGCAGAAGAGGCACTCCTCATTGAGCCACTTCACGAATTCTTCGCCGAGGCCCCAGTCTTCCGCATGGCGGTTGCAGCATTTCTGCAGTTCCTTGCCGTTGTCGTCGATCAGCTCGCAGGAGAGGATCACCAGTCCGCCGAGACCTGCTTTGAAGCGTTCATTGAGCAGTACCGTGAGCTTTGCGGGGAAGGAGTGGGGAGGTACCTGATCCGGGGTGCTCTCCGGATCGTAGGTAATGCCCGCTTCCGTTGTGTTGGAAGCGACATATTCCAGTTCCGGACTCTTCGCGATCGCTTTCACCTTCTCCCAGTCCGAGGGGTCATAGGCGTTATAGCATGCGTCAACGGCTGAGATGACGCGCTTACGGTCAACGGTCTCTCCGTTTTCGGAGCCGCGGAGATAAAGCGTATAGAGACCTTCCTGCTCGTTTACGATTCCGGACAGTCCTTGCGCGATGGGCTGGACGATAGCGACTTTGCCGTTCCAGCCGGTGGATTCGTTGGAGCAGTCAAACCAGTAGTCCACGAAAGCGCGGAGAAAGTTTCCTTCTCCGAACTGCAGAACCTTGACCGGAGCATGCTCCAGTACATATCCCTGGTAACCTGACTCTCTGAGCACCTGATAATTCAGCTGTTTCATTGTATGTGACCTCCTGGTGACCTTACTGACGTTGTTATGTATCAAGAATAACACATGACACGCCAAACAATCCACTGTTTCATACAATAATGCAAAATAATTTGGTCTGAAATATAATTGATTGGCAAAATATATCCGCTGTTGTATACTTCTGGATGGTTGAGGTATAATCATGGACAGGAAGTGATACCTGGTTTATCCTATTAGTTGGAGATTTGCGGCAATAATATACAAGGCTGGTGATGATTTGAAAGGGTTCAGTAAATTCCAGAGCAGAAAACGTCTCCGTGAGAACCTCCGGAAGTTTTCCGAGAAAAAAGTCGATTACGCGAAGTATATGAGGGACATCTATATCGAGAACGGACTTGCATTCATTTCCTGCAAGGTCAAGGACTACTATGATATCGTCGATCCTTATTCCGTAGAGGAATACGAGTGGCTCAACGAGAGCTTCGCGCGTTATGTGGAGAGCAATGCCGCTTATATCCCCACCGAATATCCCATCGTACTTGAGATCATCGGCGGGCATTTCAGCGATAAACAGAAAGCGGTCATCGAGGAGACGATCCTCGACTATTACGGTCTTGCTCTGGGAGACAAACAGATCGACCTGATCCGCAACCGAAGAAAAATTTTCGTTATTTCCGTTATTGCTGTCATCGTAGCTGTGATCGCATGGCTGCTTGATGCCTTCAGTTACAGTACGATCCTGCAGGAAAGCATCATGATCCTGGTTTGGTTCTTTGTTGAGGACGTTGTGGAGTTGATCCTGGAACGTATCGATCTCAGGGAAGAGAAGACGGATGCAGCTCAGCTTGCGAGCGTAGCGGTCCGATTCAGCAATAAGTTCAACGATGATCCGATTCCTGACGATGTCGCGGAGGAGATCATTGCTGAGATCTTTGAAGATGACGACGATAAAGACGAGGACGAAGACGAGGACGAAACCGAATAGTTCCGTAAAGGTATCATAGAGCGGCAGTTGCCGCTCTTTTTTGTAGCGTAAAACCACTCGCTGGGCGAGTGGTTCAAAAGAGCTTAAGC
>CAMKDB010000076.1 GCA_946411155.1 uncultured Faecalibacterium sp. | reverse complement strand
TCCGTATTCTTCCAGTTTCCGGATGTATTTCCGCAATTGCTCCGCTTTTCGCTGCCGCTCTGTCTTGCGCCGCCCTTTTCCATGAGGAAAATCGGTCTCTTTCAGCCTGTAATGGTCCAGATAAGCCAGTAGCATTTCTTCCAATTCTTCAGGGATATATTCACTCTTGCTCTCCAGTTTGAGTCCTTCATACCGGAGCTCTCCATTCATTGCCTCCAGTAATGCCGCTATCCGTCCGTATAACTTGTACCTGCTCTTTTCTGTACTCTTTTTCCAGACAAATGTGTATTTGTTTGCGTTCGCCTCGAGTTTTGTCCCATCTATGTACAGGTGCTTCAGGTCTACTCCTTCTGCTTCTGTTATCTCTTTTGTTATTCCATAAAAAAGATCTTCAATACTCTCCTTCAGGTCCTCTATGAAATAGCCGAAGCTTCTGTAGCTCGGCTTTTCTCCATCCATCAGGTATTGGTATCGAAGATTTACTCTGCAGTTGTCTTCCAGTTTCCGGAGCGAGATGCTCCCTTCGTCCATGTACCCAAACAGTATCGTCTTCAGCATGTTCACCGGATTGTACCCCGGGCGTCCCGGCCTTCGGCCCATCTCCGCCCGTACGTACTGCTCGATCCCTGCCTCCTCCATCAGTCGGTCGAACTGCTTCACCGGATCTCTCAGATCCAGACAGTCTTCAAAAAAGACTGGAAACACTGCTTGCTTTGGACTAAAATTGATATTGGTAAATTTCTTGTTCACAACTAAATTATACCATGATTAAGCCCCCAGTCCTTCACCGGACCAGGGGCTTCTTCATTTCTTTTTGTGGGCTGAATTATTTCACAGCCCCTTTATTCTTCGGGCTGCTCTATTTCTAGAATACACCCTGTTCCACCATGGCTTCAGCAACTTTTTCAAAACCGGCAAGATTCGCGCCGGCAACCAGATCGTATCCGAGTCCGTATTTTTCCGATTCTTCCACACTGACCTGATAGATATGATCCATGATGTCTTTCAGCCTGGCGTCGACCTCCTCAGCGGTCCAGCTCATTCTTTCACCGTTCTGTGACATCTCCAGCGCGGACGTCGCCACACCGCCGGCATTGACGGCCTTGGAAGGCGCGACCGGCATTCTTTCTTTCAGATATGCCTGAGCGGCCGCTTCCGTCGACATGTTGGAGACTTCGATATAATATCGGATTCCGCTTTCGACAAGTTTTTCCGCTTCTTTCATCCCCACTTCGTTCTGAGTCGCGCACGGCATCGCGATATCCCCTTTTACGCCCCACGGCTTCTCACCGGGGAAGAACGGAACATTGAACTTCTCGGCGTAATCCCGGATCGATCCCTTCGTGGAGGCGCGCATCTTGAGCAGGTAGTCGATCTTTTCATCGGTGACGACGCCCTCCTCGTCATAGACGTATCCGTCTCTTCCGGACAGCGTGACGACTTTCGCTCCAAGCTGGGCAGCCTTCTTGCAGAGCCCCCATGTTACATTTCCGTACCCGGATGCGACGATCACTTTCCCTTTGATGCTGTCATTGAAGTGATCCAGCACGTTGAGCAGATAATAGACCGCGCCGTACCCCGTCGCTTCAGGGCGAATAAGGCTTCCGCCGTAGGAAAGACCTTTCCCTGTGAGGACGCCGTTTTCGAAGACGCCCTTGAGACGTCTGTATTCTCCATAAAGATATCCGATCTCTCTGCCGCCTACGCCCATATCGCCTGCGGGCACATCGATATCCGGTCCAATATAGCGGTACAGTCCCTGCATGAATGCCTGACAGAACCGCATGATCTCCGCATCGGATTTCCCCTGCGGATCAAAGTCACTGCCGCCCTTGGCTCCGCCGATGGGGAGCCCTGTGAGGCTGTTCTTGAAGATCTGTTCAAAACCGAGGAATTTGATGATGCCCGGATATACGTTCTTCTGGAAACGCAGGCCGCCCTTATACGGCCCGATCGCGCCATTGAACTGGAACCGGTATCCGGTATTCGTATGGTATTTCCCGCTATCGTCCATCCATACGACACGGAATGTGAACATCCTCTCCGGTTCGATGATCCGGTTGAGCAGGTCGACCTTCTCGTATTCCGGGTGCGCATCGACCAGCGGTTCGACAGATGTGAGCACTTCTTCCACAGCCTGAATGAATTCGGGTTCATGCGCATATTTCTTTTTCGCGCCTTCGATGACGCTTCTGACATATTCATTCATTGTTTTTTCCTGACCTGACCGCTGCTTTTCCATAATGTCAAACAATTCAGCATACAGCGCTGCTGTCCCGGTTCCCATGCGGTCATTAACAAAAAAACACTGTCTGCGAGGACATCTCCTCATCAAAAAACAGTGCCCTATGAACCACAATTGTACTTTAGCGATTTAAAATTGTCAATGGATAAAGCCGCTCCGCTCAAAGTTGTAAGGTGTCCGTTCGTCTGCCTGGACATCGGACGATACACACAAAAACTGCTCCGCACCTGCGGAGCAGTTTCGGTTTTCAAGTTTTAGCGTACGGTTGCGTCCTTCAGCAGAACGTCGTGCGCGCCGCCCTCCACGATACTGGTAGCGGAAACCAAAGTGATCTTGCCGTTCTTCTGCAGATCCTTGATGGAAAGGACGCCGCAGTTGCACATTGTGGACTTCACCTTCAGCAGGGAGAGGTTCACGTTCTCATGCAGAGATCCTGCATAAGGCACGTAGGAATCCACGCCTTCCTCAAATTTCAGGTTGGAAGAACCGCCCAGATCGTAGCGCTGCCAGTTTCTGGCGCGGGCGGAACCTTCGCCCCAGTACTCTTTCATATAGTTGCCGTTGACCAGCACCTTTGCGGACGGTGCTTCGTCGAAGCGGGCAAAGTATCTGCCAAGCATAATGAAATCCGCACCCATGGCAAGAGCAAGCGTCATGTGATAGTCATGGACGATACCGCCATCCGAGCAGATCGGAACATAGACGCCGGTCTCCTCGAAGTATTCGTCGCGTGCTTTTGCCACTTCCAGAACAGCGGTAGCCTGTCCGCGGCCGATGCCCTTCTGCTCACGGGTGATACAGATGGATCCGCCGCCGATACCGACCTTGACGAAATCCGCTCCGCTCTCCGCCAGGAAGCGGAAGCCTTCCCGGTCCACAACGTTGCCCGCGCCGATCTTGACACTGTCTCCGTAATTGTCGCGGACCCATTTCAGTGTCCGCGCCTGCCATTCGGAATAGCCTTCGGAAGAGTCGATGGTCAGTACATCCACTCCTGCTTCCAGCAGAGCAGGAATCCGCTTTTCGTAGTCTCTGGTATTGATACCGGCACCGACGATATAGCGTTTGTTCTCATCCAGCAGTTCCAGCGGATTCTCTTTATGCGCGTCATAGTCCTTACGGAACACAAGACCCTTCAGATGGCCTTCCTCGTCTACGATGGGCAGCTGATTCACTTTGTGCTTCCAAATCAAGTCGTTCGCTTCGGTAAGCGTGATGCCGTCCTGCCCGCAGACCAGTTTGTTCAGAGGCGTCATAAATTCAGACACGGGTGTATCCGGACTGAGACGGGAAACTCTGTAGTCCTTGCTGGTGATCAGTCCCTTAAGGATACCGTCCGGGGAACCATCATCCGTCACCGCAATGGTGGAATGTCCCTTTTCCTCCTTCAGGCGGACCACGTCTGCCAGCGTCTGATCCGGACGGAGATTGGAGTCACTGGATACAAAACCCGCTTTATAACTTTTGGCAAGTTTTACCATCCTTGCCTGACTCTCAATGGACTGAGACCCGAAAATAAACGATACGCCGCCCTCTTTCGCCAGAGCGACCGCCATTTTGTCATCAGATACCGCCTGCATGACCGCCGAGGTCAGAGGGATATTCATCGTGATAGCCGGTTCTTCGCCTTTCCTGAATTTGGTCAGGGGCGTCTGAAGACTGACATTCTCCGGGGAGCATTCCGCACTGGAGTAGCCCGGGATCAGCAGATATTCACTGAAAGTTCTGGAAGGTTCCTGTAAAACGATCGCCATATTCGTCCTCCTGTCGAAATTGATATTAGAAGTAATAGTAGCAGAAAAGCCGAGTAATTGATAGATTATTCTAGTTATTTCCGTATTTTTTCAATGCATCCATATGCATCCGGATCAGTTTTCCACGGTCTGCGGAGACTGCGACCTGCACATTGGCAGGCTTTCCTTCGCGATTCCAGGTATCCGTTACGGTGCAGCCTTTGGTAAGCCCGTTGGACAGTTCGATCTCCACAGGAAATCCCTTCAGTTCCGCTACGGAAGGATCAACCAGCCATGCCATGGGAAGAGAATCATGCAGAACCGCTCCGGGAAGTCCGGCGATCATCTGATAGAGCTGAGCGTAATGGTCCATCGCGTCACAGAGGAACGCCCCCACGTCACCGCCCGCCTGTTTCATTTGCTGCCGTTCTTCATCCGTGATGAAGCACTGCATCGTAGCATCGAGGCCGAACATAATCTTCGGTACAGAGGAATTCATGACGATTGCAGCTGCCTCCGGGTCATGGCCGATATTTGCCTCCACGGAAGGTCTGATGTTTCCGCCGAAGATCGCGCCGCCCATGAAAAGGATCCGCTCGATACGCTGTGTCAGTTCCGGATACGTCAGCAAAAAAACGGCGATATTTGTAAGCGGCGCCGTCGCAACGACGGTGACCTTTTCCGGACATTCCCGGATCTTCTGTGCCATCAGATCCACCGCGTTCAGCGCGGATAATTCCTGCTTCGGTTCGGGGAGTCGGTCTCCAATGTTCCCCAATCCGTCCTGTCCGTGTACATCCATTTCCAGTCCCTTGCTGTAATCCACCTCCGGTTCCAGCAGTCCCTTTCTTGCTCCTGCCGCAACCGGGACGGAAATACCAAGCATCTCACACATCTTCAATGTATTGTATGCGGTTTTATCCGAGGACTGGTTTCCAAACACCGTGGAGATCCCCAGCAGTTCGATCCCGCCGCAGTCTGAAGCGAGCATCAGCGCCATGGCATCATCAAGACCGGTATCCACATCCATCCAAACAGGGATCTTGTTCATTTCAGTTCTCCTTTCCGTACGAACGCAGACAGTCCAGATACAGTTTCACATATGCGTCTCTGTCCACAGAACGGGCAAGATGGATATTAGGCTGTCCCAGAAATCCGAACCAATCTACCACGGTCTGCCCAATGGTCTTAGCCCCGTCCACATCCACGGTGGCATACTGATCCGTGCACACTGCGATTTCCGGCCGGATGAGCACAGCGGCAGCGACCGCATCACAGAAGACCGCCTGATTGCGGAACTGCTGTTTGAGTTCTTCCGTCGCAGCCCAGTTTTCCAGGTTTTCCTCCTCGAAAGAGACGATTCCTTCCATCAGCTCCCGCAAGGACGTCCCCCGTGCGATCTCCAGTGCAGCAGCCTGATCCTGCAGATCCAGATATCCGGTATAGCAGCAGTCCAGATCCACTACAGTCAAATCAAAACCAGCGTGAAATACGATCTTCGCCGCGTGAGGGTCCTGCCAGATGTTGAATTCCGCGTATGGCGTCGCATTGCCGGCGGTTGCCGCCCCGCCCATGATCACCAGCCGTTTTACCAGACGGACGATCTCCGGGTACTTGAGTACGGTCAGAGCAATGTTGGTTAAGGGACCGACGGCGATCAGCTCCAGTTCTCCGGGGAACAGATTCGCCTGTTCCCAGATCAGATCCCATGCATGTCCTTCCCCGAAAGACAGATTTTCGGTCGAAAACTCCATGTTTCCCAATCCCGTCAACCCGTGCGCGTATTCAGCTCTGGGATACCGGACAAGGATCGCTTCCTTCGCACCCGGCACGACTTTTGTATGGATCCCGTAGTAATCGTTCAGGAACAGCGCATTCCGGGCGGTTTTGGCAAGGGGTACATTGCCGTGCACCGGCGTGATACCACGGATATCAAAAAGACCGCAGCCCTTGAGCATCATGATGCATTGTGCATCATCGATACCGGGGTCGCAGTCGATAACAAGAGGTCTTTTCTTTTCCATTTCTCACCTCACTCAGAGTCTCAACGTTTTTTATATTATACCTTTCCCCTTTCTTCCCGGACAAGGCGCACCTTGCCGAGGGCATTTCTCTCCGATAGAATAGAAGCAGAAAGGAAGGAAAACAAAATGTTCCGAGAAGTTGCCAGAAAGAAAAACGCCCTCACACGTGAGGACGGGATAGAGTTGCTGAAATCCACGCTCCGCGGAGTCCTGTCCGTGCAGGGCGATGACGGTTATCCCTATGGTATTCCTCTGAACCACTGGTACAACGAGGAGGACGGCTGCCTGTATTTCCACAGCGGCCCCGTCGGGCATAAACTCGACGCGATGAAACGCTGTCCGAAGGTGTCATTCTGTGTTTATGATGAAGGATACCGCGAGGAAGGCGACTGGGCGTTGAAGATCTCCAGCGCAGTCGTGTTCGGAAAAGCAGAGCAGGTAACCGATATGGCGTTCAAGGAAGAAATCTGCCGTAAGCTGAGCGCCAAATTCCCTGTCAGCAAGGAAGAGACTGATGAAGAGATTGCCCGATCTCTCCGGGCAACCTATGTTTTCCGGGTCGTTCCCGAGCATATCACCTGCAAACGGGTGCGCGAGGCATAACCGGGGCCGAATTACAGAAAGACCACGATGAAAAATGATCCGGCAGCATTGCTGCGGCCGGATCATTTTTCACATACAGTCGAAAATCGCTTTCGATTCGATAAGCGCACCGAAATCTTTCTTCCAAGTATGATGGACTTCGCAGGCGTCCCAGACCGGCAGCACGTCCGGATCCATATCCAGGATGATCATGAGATCGTACCGGTTGGGACGGTCTACACAGTTGGGGATCAGCGATACGCTCCGGATCCCTTCGACCTGCTCCGCGCCGCTGTAAAGTGTTCTTACTTTTTTCAGCAGTTCTTCCCTGTTTCCGGCATCCGGTCTCCATTTGACGATGATGTGATGTTTCATACCAATCTCTCCCCTCTTCAGATATAGATCACTTCGTTCCCGGTCCTCGGCAGTGGTTCCCTGTTCGGAAGACCGCTCTCTGTCGCAGGATACCCGACCGCAAGAGAGCCACAGACCGTCTCGCCGTCTCTTACTCCCAGTTCTTTTAGATAGGATTTCAGTTCCGGCTCATCTGTCAGCCAGTGAAGCTGATTGATCCAGCAGCTTCCAAGATCCAGTGTATTCGCCGCAATCATCATGTTTTCCAGCGCGCAGGAACAGTCCGCCATTGCGTTCCCGTATTCCCTGTCATTCACCGCAATAATCAGCACCGGCGTGAAATAGTCATATCTGTAATTGCCTGTCTTGGCTCTTCGGATCGAACTGACTTTGGATCTGTACATCCCGGGAGTCTCCTCCATCGAAGCAAAGCACTTCAAGACGATCTCAGCAAGACGGTCAAGCACAGCGGGATCCGTCACACAGAAAAATCTTGCGGTCTGACTGTTCCCTCCGCTCGGTGCGTAACGTCCGGCTTCAAGCACGGCGTTCAGCAGTTCCGATGACGGAACCGATTTCTGAAACGCACGTGTGCTTCGGCGTGTACGGATCATTTCAAGTGTCTTGTTCTCCATTCCGGTTCACCCCTTTCTTCCTACTGTCTGTATTTTCCCATATCCTGTCCGAGGATACAACAGCGTGCTTCTCCCCAGTGTGTTCCGTTCCCGATCCACAGCCAAACAACTATTACAACCAGTAATATCTGCGTCATCTAATGCAAATAGTATTATTTGGAAACTGGAATCCTGCCTTCCGGTATGGTACGCTGAAATCAGGAAAAAACAACACCCATCACTGCCATGAAAGGAGGCGTTTATGCCGGGAATTCAAAGAAAAGATCTTCATTATGATCTGCTTGTAAAAAATGTACGTATTCTGGACCCGGAGTTCCAGGTCCTGAACGACATGGACATTGCGATACAAAACGGCCGCATCAGCGCAATCGGGAAGAACCTTCCCGGTTCAGCGGACGAAGTCCTGTCTGGAAAAGGTCTGCTCGCCATGCCGGGGCTGGTGGATGCTCACCATCACAATGCCCAGCAGCTCCTGCGTGCGAAACCCATCGACGAATATCCCATGATCTGGACACGTTTTCTCGTCCCGTTCGAGAGCAACATGACGGCTGAAGATATGGAAGTATCCAGCAGACTGTCCGCGTTGGAAATGATCAAGGGAGGGACTACCGCCTTTGCGGATGCAGGCGGCCCGCACATGGACATGACAGCTCTGGTCACCGTGGAGAGCGGAATGCGTGGCGTAATCGCGCGTTCCACAATGGATATGGGCGGAAACATCCCGGATGCCATGAAGTGTTCCGCTGAAGAAAACATCCGCCGGACACGGGAATTGTATGATGCATGGAACGGAGCAGGCGACGGCAGGGTCCGGATCTGGTTCGGGATCCGTCAGGTTATGACCTGTTCTGAAAAGCTTCTCCGCTTGACAGCGGAAGCGGCGTCGGATCTGCACACCGGGATGCACGCTCACCTCTGCGAGCATAAGGACGAAGTCAGTTTCTGTCTGACCAATTACCGCATGCGTCCGGCTGCATGGCTGAAGGAAACCGGATGTCTCGGGTCGAATCTGCTTACCGCGCACAATGTAGTCCTCAGTGAAGAAGATATCACTCTGCTGTCAGATAATCATGTGGGCACGGTCCACTGTCCCCGTTCCAATCTGACAAATCACGGCTTTCCCAAGACGCCCCGCATGCTGGAACAGGGATTGTCCATTGGACTGGGAAGCGACGGCGCCGCGACCAGTTCGCTGAGCCTCTGGGACGAGGTAAAAGTGCTGCGCAACGGAATCATCGGATATTGGGGACTCCCAATATTTGATCCGGTAGTTTTACCCATCCCCTCTCTGCTGCGTATGATGAGCCAGGGCGGCGCCGACGCCATCATGCAGGGAGATGATCTGGGCAGCATCGAAGTGGGCAAACTCGCTGATATCATCTTTATCGACGTGGATCAGCCACACATCATGCCGACTCACAACCTTCCCGCAACTCTGGTTGAAGCGGTACATGCAGGAGATGTAAAGCATTCGGTCATCAATGGAAAACTGGTCATGAAGGATCGGCATGTTCTGACGATCGATGAGGAAAAAGTCCTGTATGAAGCTGAAAAAACGATGAGAGACCTGTCCCGTAGGGCAGGAATCTGATCTCGATCCGTTTTCCCGTTTGAACATAATAAACCGGAGGGCACCGGCTCAGGCGAGCCGTGTCCTCCGGTATTAAATATTTCGTTATTTCAGGAATTTGTCCATCCA
>CAMKDB010000075.1 GCA_946411155.1 uncultured Faecalibacterium sp. | reverse complement strand
AGTCACACAGGACCTCCATGAGTTCATACTGCAACCCATCGATATCCTGGAACTCATCGATCATGATATACTCCAGCCGTTTCTGCCATTTTAGACAGATTTCCCTATTGTTCCGGAAAATATACAGTGTGAATTTGATCAGATCGTTGTAATCCAGGCCGAAACACTTTTTTTGCTGGTAGAGGTAGCCATAGAAAATGGTATCGTCTGTCCCTTTGGCATTCAGGTATTTCTCGTGCAAAGCGTCAAGGGACTGTCCGATCAGGTCCTGATAGTATTCGGGCTTGCGGAACAGTTTCTGCATCTCGATCATGTCACGCGCATCTGAAAACGTTTTGTCTCTGAGCGTCAGTTCCCTTTCCTCATAGATCGTGCGGAGCATCGAATCGATATCGCTGTTGTCCAGCACGAGAAAACTCTTCGGGTACTGGACCGCGTTGCTGTCTTCCTGCAATACAGACACACAGAACCCGTGAAATGTATTGATATATCCGGTATCCTGATCTCCTATCAGATTATGGATGCGCTGCCGCATTTCATTTGCCGCCTTATTTGTGAAGGTGACGCAGAGTATATGCTCGGGAAGCACACCCATCTCGTTTACGAGAAAGGCAAACCTGTGAGTCAGTGCACGTGTCTTTCCGGACCCTGCACCGGCGATGACACGGACAAAACCTTCCGTCGTCGTTACGGCCTCCAGTTGTTCTTTGTTCAGCAGCATATTCATCGGGAACCTCAAAAATGAATCATATGTTTCCATTATACTGGTTTGTTTCTGAATTGGTAGTACGTTTATATAAGAAAGCCCCGTACGGAGACGGGGCTTTTAAATAATTCAAGAAAACAGATTACTGATTATATCCGTGGACTTTGGCAAGCAGTCTGTACGGATACCCATTTGCACAAAGCGGGAAGTTCTTCTGGTCATTGGTATTCCCATTGACCAGAAAGTCGACAATCTCACCGTTCCCGTTGCGAACAACCTTCCGTAAAATCACGACATGGGGGCAGTCGTCATAAGTACCGCCTTCCGAACTGACATAAATGATGTCGCCTTCCTCACCGAGCCAGAAATTCAGGCCCTGCTCAACGACCATTTTCGGCGGATCCGCCGTGTCTTCCAGATATTTCTGGAAATAACTGATCCGGATAAAGCTGTACACGAAGCCCTGCGCAGCATCACTGTGATCTTCCGTCAGGCTGTAATTCTTCCACTGATTCGAGCCGGTATGGTCGATCGGGATGCCGCCAGCATGAAGGACCTGTGAAACATAGTTCATGCAATTGCTTTCATAGTCCGGATAATTCCAGCTGCGGCTCAGACTGAACTGATCCGCATAAGCGATCGCAGCATCACGGTCATATGCGACACCTGCCGTCTTCTGTGCGGGCTGAGCAACACCCAGGTTCACATCGCCGCGCGCCTCGTCTGAAAGCGCCATCTGCTCCGCATACGTCTGGAGAAGATCTTCATACCTCTGGTCTAGCACAGATTTGTAATCGTCACCCAGAACGAGTTCTTCATCGTCAAAGTAGAGATAGAATCCTTCCTCATGATAAACCTGGACCAGTTCTCCGTCATAATCAAAATAGAATTTGCTCAGGATATGATGCTGTCTGGATTCTTCACCCTCAAGCCCATGGAATTTCAGCGTGCTGTCTTCATAGACTCTGACGCAGAGCAGATCGCCCTCATATTCAGTGCGGTCGATCGTCAGATCAAAGGAGCAATCGTCAAGATAAAGGGAGATCGGTGCCATTTTTCTGGTCTCGATCAGATAATCAAGCCCCTTCTGAAATTTGTATGCATAGACATCTCCGTCACCGCCGAAGAATCCGGTCATGTCACGGGCATCGAGATATTTGATGGATCTGTAGAATTCATTGTAAAACGCAATGATCCTGTCGACACGACGCTGGATCAGGCTGACATTATTCGCGACCGTTCCCTCATAATGATAGTCATCCTCGGTCACACGCACAGTCTGATGCGCTATTCCGGTATTGCCGCTGCTGTCCGTAGCGGTATAGACCACGTCATAATCCCCTGCTTTGTCAGGCTGGATTCCCTCAGCAATCTTCACGGTGACCTCCTGATCATAGTTATCCAGTGCGATAACACCGGAAGTGTCAAGCTGTGTGCCCACAGGCACCTGAAGAAAATCCGGTCCGTAAAGCACGACAGAAGGCGGCGTAACATCGACGACGTGGATCGTTCTCGTCACATTCTGGAAAAAAGACTTGTACTCCAGCTGATAATCCCCAACCTTAGTCGTGTCATAACTGCCTTCCACATCGAGTTTCGCCCCTGTCAAACGGTTAGTCGCACCGGGATCGATGTAATTCTCAAAAACAGGAACCGTTACTTCTTCCTCTCCATTCAGGATTACAAAAACCTGAACATGCCGGAGAAGGTAGACCAGCATGCTTAAAGCGATCAGACACCCTGAAACAATAAAAAAATATTTATGCCATGCTTTCTTTTTCATCGTACTGCAAACCTCCGTTCCCCTTCTTTTTCGGGAAGGACCGCGCTCTCTATGCCATCGATCTCACCGAATCTGGATTGTTTCAACCGGTCGATCATTTTATCCAGTGACCGAGCATCGCCCTGGGCTTCCATCAGGACCGTTCCGTCCCACTGATTCTCGACCCAGCCCGTGATCTGATACTCTCGGGCAGCCATGACCGCTCGATATCTGAATCCGACTCCCTGAACCATGCCACGAAACACATACCGCTTGCGCATTTGTCTGCCACCTCAAAACACTATATAGAACATGATACCAGTTTTTTCACAAAACTCAAAATGCGCCCGGAAACTGCAACTGAACCGTACCGGTCATTGACCTCCGGAGTAAAATAATATTTAGGATAACAATATATTGATTGGCGGTTCGAGAGATGGATCATACTGTATTTTTCGATCAGCTGCTCAACACGCAGCAACGCGCGCTGGATGCCGCTCTGCTGTATCAGGTACTCGGCAGGAAAGCAGAAATCACGAAAGACGCCGATGTCTTCCATTCGGTTTCTGCCCGCGCTCTTCATCATGTTGCTCTTTTGCGCTCAATGACGGGGGAAAAACTCCGACCAAGAAAGTGGAAAAGCCTGTTGATTCCTTTTCTTTTCTCCGCCCTTGGGCGCAAGCGGGTGATCCCCCTTCTGGCGATGGGAAGATATCTGGAGCACCAGCGATGTGAAGTTCTGGGAAGACGCTACAAGATCCTGAAGCAGATCTGTTCCGAGGAGAAAAAACTCGGCCAGAACATCGCCGCGCTGATGTACTGACTATTTCACGAAAAAACGGCCTCTTTAAGGCCGTTTTTTCATCTCAGAGAATCTGTCTGAGCGGTGTATAGGAGCCATTTTGCAATTCTGTCATAAACAGTGCACAGTTTCCGACTTTGGCATCCCAAGGGATACTTTTCCCGTCCCCGTTCAGGTTCGAAATCATCGCCCTGATCGTCACGCCGTGCGATACGCAAAGAACATTTGATTTCGAGTCGATTGATTTCATCTGCTCAAGAAAAGATTTTGTTCTCTCCAGGACATCATTCGGTCCTTCAGAAAAACCGGATTCTTCGATTTTCTCTGTATTCAGAATTAAATCAAACACATCTTCGGGAATATGCTTTAGTCTTCTCCCCTCATATTTCCCAAACCCCATCTCAATCAGACGCTGATCCACTTTTATATCTGTTCGATCGAGGCCAGTCACTACTTCTGCAGTTCTGATGGCTCGTCTAAGCGGACTAGAAAAAACCTTATCAAATTCAATACCGTTTGCGCGGATTTTTTCTCCTGCTTCCTCCGCCTGAAAGATTCCCAGATCATTTAATGGAACATCGCTCCATCCCTGTATCCTTTTTTCCAGATTATAATCCGTCTCTCCATGCCGCAAAAAATACAGTGTCATTCTTATCCCTTTCAAAACCTACTGTCTTTCAAAACGTCAATAAAATGTTTCGCTTTCAATATTATTCTTCACTCGTCAACTGACGGATCTGAATATCAATCTATTGCTTCTGTACACCGATGGAATAAACAGTGATTATGCAGAGCGAGAAGCGCACAATAGAACAAGTCTTCCTGCGTCTCTGCGCATTTATCTTCCGGCAAAGAATATGGGAATTCCTAAGTCTTTATCTTATACGAAAGATTGTTACATGCATCAATAATAAACCTACAAAGCCAGAATGTAAGGCTTTCTTCATCGCATGACTCAAAGTTTTTCTCATACCAGAGATAATCCATTGGTTTCAATGCATTGTTATCGATTTTTTTCTCCTTCATCCATAAATAGTCATCGATATACTGATTCATATCCGAGTGAGTACTCATCAGCCAGACAGAATTGATCGGTTTGTATAGTCTTATAAATGAACAAGTATCATACTTGTCCAGTGTGCAATTTGAATAGTATTCAAATGCACGGTACAGATATTGTCCGAACAAATAGATGAACCTGTCTGACGACAATTCAAACTTTTCAAGGTCTTCAAGAAAATAATGGAGTCCTTCACTATAATGAATTTCTTTATCGATTAGGTATTCAGCCTCACACTGCTTAAGTATATATTTCCTTACTCCGTATGGCAGCAAACTATATTCTGTATACATAGATCGTACATGTTGGTGATTAGGTCTATATACGAAGGCGATCTGACACAATGGAATCAATTCTTTCTCCTTTTCATGCTTTATGAGGAAAGATTTCGCAGCAATCTCGTCTTCTTCCTCTAATGTTTCATTCACCGCCACAGTATTCTTGCGAGCATTAGCAATAGTTTCTGAGAGGATCTCCGCTATAAACTGATCATCGATCTCTTTAACGCATTCCATTTTATCTTTGTTATCAGTGTACTTAATAACATAAACATAGATGCCTGCGATAAACGATGACAGATTACCAATTTCCCCTGGGAGATCTTTTTTTGTGGTTCTGTTCACAAGATCAACAACAGTTTCATCGTTTATATCAGAATCACCGTCTGCAATCTTCTTAATGATTTTCCCAAACAAGTCAATTTTGTTTGGATCAATCCGACTAGAAACCCCGTCAAAACAACTAACAATTTTATAATAATCATCCTGATACATGTTGTTTATGCTATCAAGCAATTCAGCGGGAGGATTTTTAGCGCCACGAACTATATGCCCAACAAAAGATGGATCCATATCTCTTGTGCACCCCAAGAAACTGAACATTTCTGTAAAATCTCGCGATTGAACAAAGCCATTTTTGCTGGCACACTTCTTAATAGCTGTAAGTAATGTACCCAAGCATAATTTACTCATATAATTCTCCAGTCATAATGTGTTCTTCAAGAATAGAAAAATAGATATAATAATATATTTCTCATGGACACCGCCCGGCAAATCTCGGGGGGTGCCCATTTTATTTTCTTTTGGATTCGTTCGTATCAAATCTCGTCATTTGACAATGCTTTGAGTATCCTTTGGGCCACAATTCTGCCGTGATTATTCTCATTAGTGTCCTTATTCTCATTTTTGATTTCCTCAACTTCTCAGCCAAAGCAAACTGCTGTTTTATCTCAAAGCAGTATATAAGCAAAGACATTTGGGAATAGATCACCAGGTATTCTAGTCGGTATCCTTTGCTTCGAAACTCTTGAAAGACTCTTGTTTATTCGTCTCGAGTAGTTCTGCTTCCATTTTGCATCTCAAGATTTTTTTGCTGCCGGCTCCGTCCTAAATTATTATTTCTCTACTCGCCAATCGCAGCAATTTCTCTCGGGCTCAGTTTACTCTCTTGGTCTTCCTTTTTTGCATTGACTCAATCCCCTACGGTTCCCTTACCTTCGGTTTATCTACTAATCCACTTTACCAAATATATACTATCACCCATTGCCACAGCATATTTTCTTCAATTCTTTCTTCCTTTACCACAAATTTCTATTGCTCGCCCCCTGTCTGTGCTTTTCCACTTATTTCTATTTATCATAAACTGTCAATTTCCTGTTGTGGCCTTGTGGATTATAGATTCTTGTCTTCATCTTTCGCTGTTCACCTCTTGTGTTTGATTGTCTATTGAAACGTCTCTATAGGCATTCCTTCCTGTAATTCCAAAACGCTCCATAATAATCCGCCTCGACATACATCTATTTGTATTCATCGCTATATTTCATATCACCCCCAATACCGACTTCTTTATCTAGTATCAGGGAGCTTATTGTCATGGGCTGGTCATGATTTGGTCAATGTCCGGGCATATCTTGACCGATGCACGTATCCCAAAATAAAGCTATCATCCCTTGTCAGTTGGCCACTGAAATCCGAAAAGAGATGAGAAATGTTTAATCATTGATTGTTTATCGGATTATCAATCACCCTGCTAAGAAAGGAGGAAAACCTATGCTTAGCACTATGATATATTCTGTCAAAAAACCAAGAACCGGGAGTGTAGATCTTTGGAATGGTTCACAATTAGAAGGCACGTCATTTACCGAAGGAAATGATATACCGTTGTGTTTGCAGTGCACCGGAACGGTTCCAATCAATCTAATAGCTTATGATGATGCTAAGACGCTACATAAGAAACTAATCAAAAAGGATCCTAACTATCATATCGATATGTACATCCATTTCTATATCGATGATCAGAAGTTCGACGGACATCGAAGCAGCATCTGGATGTATCCCCAAAAACTTATTGAATTACTCCTTCATTTTGCAGGAGCAATAAGTCCTGACCTATCGACTTTTGCCGACTTTCCCGATGCGATTAAGCGATACAACATCTACAGGATGCGAGCTTTCGATGTCATTTTCCAAAAGCATGACATCCCTGTGATACCTAATGTACGCTGGGGCACATCAGAAACATGGTCATATTGCTTTGACGGAATACCTATGAGAGGTATCATAGCCATCGGAGTTGTTGCAAGCGGTATCAGCAAAGTAATGAATCGGCAATACTTCAAAGATGGACTTTTGAAAGCAATTGAGTTGTTAGAGCCTCATACAATCATCATCTATGGATCTGACAATTATGATCTGTTTGATGAACTCCGCGAGCGTGGGATCAACATAATCACCTTCCCAAGCAAGACAAGTCTTGCATTCAAAAGGAGGGTCAAGTATGAGTAAATCCCTGAGCCATCACTTTCATGGTACAACTGGAGAACGCAGGTTCCTTGCTTCTCAAGGTCAAACTGAAAGTGATATTATTAGGAAAAGAGTTCAAGACCTTGATCTGAGGGAACATCCTGTAAAGCACAAGAGTACTTTGAGCAGGAAAAAGATCAAGGAAAAGATTGACAACCGAACAGCCAGCAAAGATGACTATAAGAAGTACTATTCCTTACAGAGACTTGCCAAACGGCGCAAGAAAGGCGTTAACGATTTTTGGAAACAAGAGCGTCTTCGAATAAAAAAAGGAGAACCTACTACTCGAAACTGGACTGCAGAACAACGCAATGATATTCTTCACAACCGAATACCAAAAGTTAATGGAAAGCGCATGCAGGGACATCATTCTTACAGCGTATCCAAATATCCACACTTGGCAAACAAAGGTGAAGTGATTTTTCCAGCCACTTTCGAGGAACATTTGTACGTGTGGCACGGAGGCAACTTCCAGAATAGTCTTCCAGGCAGACCATTTTCAAGAAAACGTAAAGGAGTTTAGTTATGTGTGATTCAGTAGGAATTAAAATTCCTCTAGGAAGCCCTATCGCCAAGTGCGTTCCTATTATCAGAAAAATCAATCCATCTTTATCGATTTCTGTCATTCGTTCTCGCATTTCTAATGATGAATATGTATTGTCATATGACTACACCGACAATGATGGAGTTAAGTGCATCATTAGTTGTTATGAGCAATTAATCAAAATCGGAATCCAACCGCGCTTGTTTGAACTTGATGACGAGGAATGTGATATCGAAATGCTCAAGAATCTCAACGTCATGTATGATGAAATAAGTGATGATATTGACGCTGAAATAGATGCTGAAGACGAAGGTGAATGACCACCAATACAGATTTGTAATGTTGCTTGGCCGGGACTAACCATCCCGGCCATTTTTTCTTCTTTACGCTTTTGTTCCTTTGTTTTTTCTCTTAGTCGCTTCAGCTTCAATAAAGAATCACGCTATCTATGTCATTTGTCGCATAGTGTTTTCTTACGATGCTGGAATTTGTTTTCAATTCCCATATTATTTACAATAAGATAATAGTTGAACCACTGGATGGGACCGATGCTGACGCTGCTTTCGAAATTGAAGACGACCATTAGTGGTTCTTCAAACGGATTGGGTATCAGGATTCCATTTCCTTTAGTTCCTCAATACCCTTACTCCGTCTTTTATAGCATAGGACTTTCTTTGTATAATTCTGTGCTAAGGTATGGTGTAATAAAATATGGATAAATTGGTACAGGGAGAAATACAGATGTTAACGCAAAACCAATACGAAGAACTGATTCGGATCTCCATTGAAGAAGCAGACGCCGCCATATGCCGGGGCGACGAACCGTTCGGCGGTGTGATCTGCGACATCGACGGAAACATCATCGTCCGTGATGGAAACCGTGAAAACACAGAACAGGATCCGACATCCCACGCAGAAATGGTTCTGATCAGGGAAGCATGCAGAAAACTGGGGACGAAGAATCTTTCCGGCTGTATCTCTATATGCAATGCGGAATCCTGTCCTATGTGCGCATCCGCTCTTATTCTTTCAGGGATCCGGGAATTCTATTACGGCGCAGAAATGGAGTCGTTCTGTGATCCCTTTATCCGGATGCACGAAGTTCTCGAGCACGCCAGCGGAGATCCTTATATTGTCAGCGGCATACTTCAGGACGAGTGCCGGGCAGTCGTACAGAAAGGCCGTTCTCTCCATCCTCTCAATAACGGTATACTGGAATAACCGGTTTTACATTAGTTGCCAGAAAGGATTGATAAATCGATATGAAAAAAATATTATTCTTTTTATCTCTGATGGTAGTCGTGCTTGAACTCGTCTCGTGTGGGAGTTCCGAAGCGACACCTGCTTCACAACCCGCTCCGGCTCAAATCACCGCACCGCAACCTGCTCCAGACTCTACTTCGCCTGGAGGAAACAAAGAGTCAGTCCCTGAGATTCCTTCAATCAGTGATGACGAAGTGTACAAACTGTACGATCTGTGCCAGCCATATGTTGAGCGTAATTTCTATACAGGCACTCCGATGGACGACCTGGATGCGGACTGGAGCGTCATGGACGAAAACTATGGCAACCCATCACGGAAATACCATACTCTTGCCGAATTCAAAGCGCATATCTTGACAGATTATCCCCTTTCCGAATGCTTCCTCGACGGTCTGTTTGCCAAAGTCTCAGATATGTTGTATGAGCATGACGGGAACCTGTACGTCGTGGCGGCAAACCGAGGGACAGACATCTTTGTTGGCAACGAAATTGAAAGGAAAGTGATCCGAGACAGTGATGACCGAATCATCCTTCGGGTCACTCATGAGAGCGTTGACGACACAACCGGGAACAACACCGTAACCGGATCTTTCGACGCCGACAACATCCTCATTTTCGAGAACGGCAGATGGGTCTGGGATGACATCGAAGAATACAGATAATCCTGACAAATATAAAGGGGCTGTGAAATAATTCAGCCTGAAAAAGAAATGAAGAAGCCCCTGGTCCGGTGAAGGACTGGGGGCTTAATCA
>CAMKDB010000074.1 GCA_946411155.1 uncultured Faecalibacterium sp. | reverse complement strand
GAGATTTCTCTTATATCCGGTTCTGTGATCTTCAAACCGCAGCCAGAATTTCTGGAATCCTTGCTTCGGGATTATGATCTTGACAGATCCAGGACTGTCATGGTAGGGAACGACATCAGCAGTGATATCAAAATCGCGGACAGCTGCGGTATCGACAGCATCTTCATCAATACCGACGGGTTCAACAAAGGGTCTGTCTCCGGGCAGATGATGGTATTCGGTATCGAAAACCGTGACAGGATCCGTTTCTGTTATACCGGAGAACTGGCAGAGTTGCTGACGAAAGGCTGATCTGCCCGTTCCTGCAGAGTCCGATAAAAGTACTAAACAATGATGCCGGAGGCTTCGATGCCTCCGGCACTTTTTGGCTCAGCTTCTGACGGATATCTATCAGGCGGTTCCTTCTTTACACGGATCACCGATCCGTTCTCTGTAGGCGTAATACAGTTCCTCGGTAGCAAGCGCCATTTTTGTTACAGAGAACGGAATATCGTGAGGATAGACATACCAGGTATCTGTCAGCGTATTCAGATCCACACAATCGCCGTGCTTGAAGAGATATTCATATTCGATATGGCAGGAGTAGAGGGAGGGCACCGGCTTTTCCATGACCCGGATGTCTCCGTCCGGATCCGTAACAGAAACGCGGAAGCCGTTCATATCGTGGGTCATCGTTCCGCTGCCGATGGGTATAAAGCGCTTCGCATTCGGAAGACTTTCGACCGTGACAGGCAGGATGCCGGTCGTGTAGGTGCCGTTCCGGACTTCCCGGCGGACGTTTTCCCGCTCCCACTCGTACCAGTCCGGAATGTGCGGGTATTCTGTCCTGCCATCCGAAGCGTGGAGCACACCGAATTCATCCATCTCCCAGGTTTTTCCGCAGGCGCTGCAGGTAAGCCTGGTTCCTTCTCCGGTCATCCGGTACTCCGTTCCGCAATGCGGACACTGGTAGAGGATCTTTTCCAGGCCTCTGGCGCGATCCGGATCCCGCACGGGAATGCGGTTTTCTTCCTGCCAGCGGAAGTCGTCATACTGGAATTCTTTTACCAGACGTTTGTTGATTTCTTCAGCCGATAACGCAGACAGTTCTTCCGGCGTGAAGATGAGTTTCATTGTGGCCTCTGTTGGCTTTACCTTGCGCTCCCGCCTCGTGTTCCAGAAAGGATGGTTGATGTGGTGACCGTGGCAGATGAGCACAACGACCGGAACATTCAGAAGTTTACAAACCTTGCCGAGTGCTTCCGGAAGTGGGGCGGTCGTGCCGCAGAGCGAATAGCGTGCTTCCGGATACAGTCCGACGATTCCGCCGCTGCGTGTCACGCGCTGCATCTGACGGATCAGGAGGGGATCGTTCGTGAATTTGCGCTTACAGATACATCCGATTGCCCGAAGCAGCCATTCCCGTCCGATATATCCGTCAATGGCAACGATATAGTTCGGGACCTGTGGCCATGCCGCAGCGATGGATACTTTCATATCAAAGAAGGCGTTGTGGTTGCCGAGCAACAAATAGGGTCCCTTGATTCCTTCCATACCGACCTTTTTCAGTTTCGTGCGGTGCATGAGCAAGGAGGGGAAGCAAAGAATCCATAGCAGCAGTTTGAAGAATAGCCCGCATTTCATGGGCTTCTTTTTCATGTCGAATCGAACGTCGCGGTCCATGATGTTTCTCCTTCTGATATTAAAGGTATTGTAACATGAGAAGAGGCAGGTTCAAAAGACAATTGCGGAGATGTAATAAAGCAGAGCATTTGTCATTTTGACTCTTTGATTTAACGGTTTAAAACAAAAAACTGTTGAAAGCGACAAAATTCATGTCGAATTGCCTTTGGACAACCAAAAAAAATTGAATTCAAAGGGTAAATTTGTATAATTTGGTAATAAGTATATTGTGAGGAATAGTATGCTTGTTCATCCTGCGGAAGGCGTGTCCGGCCTGCGGATCCGCTGAACGCTATTCTTTAAGAGAGGGGTACCTTTTTTATGAGTAAGACCACGAAACGGTTCCTGGCTCTGTTCCTGGCTTTGCTGATGTTCTCTGGCAATGCTATGGGCGTACTTGCGGAAGTCGTGCCTGAAATGGCAGCTCCCGCATCAGAGGCAGGAGAAAATGCTGAACGTACAGCGGGTGGCGCTCCGGATACCTATGAACTGGATCCTTCGGCGCTCCATGTATCGAGACTCGGCGAGATTGAAGAGGAGACTGAAGAGCCCGAAACTCCGGATCTGCAGTACGGCCCCAACGATCTGGTTCGTGTTTCGATCGTGCTGGATCAGCCCTCCACGCTGGAACAGGGCTATGCCACTTCCAGCATCGGTACTGGCAGTTCCGCTGATGCTTATCGGAACAGCCTGAAACAGCAGCAATATCAGGTCACGAACGCCATCAACGCGGCGGTGAGCACACCGATCGACGTGAAGTGGAATCTGACCCTTGCTGTAAACATTATTTCCGCAAATGTGCGGTATCGTGACATCCCGGTGATCGGAACGGTCGCGGGCGTTTCGGAAGTGTTCATTGAGAATCAGTATGAGCCTCAGTTTGATACTGCTGAGCCCAACACCTCGAACACCTCCGTCGCGATGACTGGTGCTACAGGTGCCTGGGCGAACGGTTATACCGGTGCCGGTACCCGTATCGCGATCATTGATACCGGTCTCCACACGGATCACCAGTCCTTCTCCCCTGAAGCGTTTGATTACGCGATCAGTACGCTGGACAAGGAAGTCTCCCTGATGACAGCGGACGACATTCCGTCCGATGCGCTGAACGGAGCGGGTGTTTATGTGAACTCCAAGGTTCCTTACGGCTATAACTATGTGGACGGGAACACGCGGATCACCCACCTTGACGGCACCAGAGATACTCAGGGCGAGCATGGTTCACACGTTGCCGGTATCGCCGCAGCGAACCGCTTCGTGCAGATTGACGGCGAATTCGTGGATGCTGCAACGACTGTTAAAGCAGTCGGTATGGCTCCTGATGCGCAGCTGCTCGTTATGAAGGTCTTTGGTACCGGCGGCGGTGCTTATGACTCCGACTACTTCGCTGCAATTGAAGACGCTCTTGTGATGCAGTGCGACTCCGTGAACCTGTCACTTGGCTCCGGCCGTCAGGGATTTACTTTTGCCGGAGAGTATCAGACTGTAATGAACTCGCTTGTTGATGCTGAGTTTAACACGAAGACGGTCGTGACGATCTCTGCAGGTAACGCCGGCGCGATCACGGAACAGCTGCCCATCGATCTTTTTGTTGAAGATGTCAGCATGCACACAGGCGGTTCCCCCGGAACCTACATCAACAGCCTTGGTGTTGCCTCTGCCGACAATATCGGTGCAACCGGCACCCCGATCATCTTCAATGACCAGGTTTCTGTTTATTACAACGAATCAGACTCCACAGGCGCGAAGATGGTTACAGTAGCTGGAACCTATGACTTCGTATATATTGACGGAATCGGTTCGGAAGAAGAATACACAGCTGTCAATGAGACCATATCCCTTGAGGGAAAGGTCGTCGTAGTTAACCGCGGCGGATTGTCTTTCTTTGAGAAGGGCAACAACCTGATTGGTTTCAACCCGAAAGCGCTTGTCGTTGCGAACAATGTGTCTGGTGCCTTCGGCATGGTGCTTGACGGTTACACGGGAACCTTCCCGATGGTCGCAATGACACTCTCGGATGCCAATGCAATCAAGGCATGCTCCGAATCCACTGAAGCCGGCGGCTATACCTGCTATACCGGCTCCGCGGAAGTAATCGGGGAAACCGTTGCCGAAATCAACGGCGAGAGAGCAGATGCTGAGGTCAGCAGTTTCAGTTCCTGGGGTGTCCCCGGATCTTTGCTGATGAAGCCTGAGATCACGGCTCCCGGCGGAAATATCTATTCTGTCTTCGGACTCAATTACACGGCAAGAAACGGTCAGACCGGCGGTGTGGACAAGTATGAGAACATGTCCGGTACCTCCATGGCTGCTCCTCATATGGCAGGCCTTGCAGCTCTCGTCTCCCAGTATCTGCAGGAAAACGATCTTTCCGAAGCAAACAGTGATCTGACGGACAACTATTCCGCCCGTGCGATCACACAGAGTTTGCTGATGTCCACTGCGACCCCGATGAAAAACAGCGGAGAATATGTCTCCGTCCTGCAGCAGGGTTCCGGACTTGCGGACGTTCAGAAAGCGGTTGATGCGCGCTCTGTAGTCATGGTCGGCGGTGAAAACTGGACCACATATACCGGCGCAGCTCAGGACGGCAAGGTCAAGGTCGAATTTGGCGATCTGCCTTCCCGTTCCGGAAGCTTCACCTACGACCTCACGGTCTATAACATCACCGATGAGGATCTCGTTTACGATCTGAGTACGGATCTGTTCACACAGGCGGTCTACTCTCAGTACGGCTATCTGTTCATGAGCCCGTCCACCTGGACGTTCGATGAGATCGGATTCCCCTTTGATGTGGACTACACATTCTCCAATCCGGATTCCGCCAGTTATGACGTGACTATGGATGGTTTTACAAACGGCGAGGATGCCCAGGCGGTTCTCGATTACCTGACCGGTGTCGTTGACGGAACCGGCCTGGATCTGGAAGCGGGCGATGTGGACGAAGACGGGAACCTCACTTCCTATGATGCCCGTCTGATCCTGGAAAACATGACGAAAGTCACCGATGGTTTTGTCGTTCCCGCCAACAGTTCCAACACCGTGTACGTGACGATCACGGTGCCCTCGGATATGGCCGAATTCGACGAGATCTATTCCAACGGTGCTTATGTGGAAGGCTTCACCTATTTGAAAGCTTCCTATGAGACCGAGGACGGTGCACTCGTCGAGGAAGAACATTCAGTCCCGCTGCTTGGATTCTATGGCAACTGGACCGATCCTTCCATGTTCGACAACACCTCTGTCACGGATATGCTCTACGGAACGGATAAATATCCGTACAGCGGCAATGTATCGAACTATATGACGATTCGCATGAACGGCAGACAGTATTATTTCTTTGGCAACCAGTATATGGTTGAGGAAGAATTCCCGGCTGACCGTCTCGCCATCGACCCCAGCACACTCATTACTTCGATCAGTTACAACCTGCTGCGTGCTGCCGGCACGACAGGTCTTGCAATCTCTCAGTTGGATGAAGTCGGCGGAGAAACGCTCGGCGCGTTGGGTATGATCGACCAGATCAACGTTCCCGCACTTTATTACAGCGACAGCGATGAAGCCTGGCAGAATACCGGAACGCAGACCTATCCTGTCGGATTCTCCGCGGATATGATCGGACTGGCAGAAGGCGATGTCTTCCGTATCGGTTATTATGCGCTGCCTGAGTACTACGGCATGCTGCTGAACCAGGTTGCGGGCGGAACGCTGGATAACAGATATTCCGGCTGCATCACGGACGATGATTACTTCGCATATGTTGCCACCAACCGGTTGAAGGATTATGGTATCGAAGTTGGCTCCGGCGCCTATGTCGGTTATGACCTGACGGTCGACGCCACAGCGCCTGAACTCGGCGAGCCCGTACTGAACGGAACCGAGCTCAGTGTGTCCGCCACAGATAACCTCAACCTCGCCTATGTTGCGGTCCTTTCCCTCTACGGGGACGAAACATACGCAGAAGTTGCGCCAGGTTCACCGGAATATGAAGGAACTCTGGACATCGCAAAGGCAGTGGAAGAGGCGGAAGGTTATGTCGCACTGTTCGCGGCTGACTATGCGGGACACGAAGTTGCTCTCGCAGTCAAAGTGAACGACAAAGGCGAGAATATCGATCCGACCCTTGCGACGGAAATCTCGCTGCTTCCCACTCATCTTGACCTCTATGTAGGCAATCAGGCCGACGTCATCGTCGAAGTCCTCCCGCTTACAGTCACAGACAGAACCGTCACATGGTCGTCTGACAATGAAGAGGTTGCGGTGGTTGAAGACGGAGTGGTCCTCGCCCGCGGTGCCGGTCACGCAACCCTGACTGCGACCTCCAACAGCAATCCTGAGGTCACAGCGGAGTGCACGGTCGACGTCATTGTTGTGGACAAGGAATTCCATGGCATTATCTGGGACGAGGAAGGCAAAGTTTTCTTCTCCAAGTTCAACACCAATAACCTCCCGACATGGGAACCGCTGCATGAGGACGATAAACAACTCCAATTGACATCCGCTTTCATGTTCGGGCAGAACCTGTTTGCTGCCACTATGACTAGTACAGGTTCAACGGAACTATATGTTGTGGATCGTTCGACATTTGAACTGACTGATTTCGGCCCGAACCAGTATTGGGGTCCGCAGATTGCGTTAGGTATTCCCGGTTCGCTATATGTTGAGGAGGTGTACACGAATGGCTCTGCCATTATTGGCGGTCCTCTCAGGCTGGCCTCTTATGGCATTCCTATTGGTGCACCTGTGGCTTTGGCATTCGGCGATGAAGAAGTGATGGGCGATGATTATTTCGCCGGTATCACACCGAAATCCGTTTCCTCGGATGAAGCCTCCTATTATTTGCTTGATGAGAGCGGAAGGATCTGGGAGACGAAGCTCTACTATGATGAAACTGAGGATACTTATCTCTTCACGGATCTTGAACTCGTGATGGAAACCGGAATCTCGACCAGTTTCCTGTATCAGAACATTTATTATGACGGCAATTATCTCTATTGGAGCCATACCGATCAGACTACGAACTACGCGGTTCTCTATGTGATCGACCTGGAAAACGAGATCATTTACGATGCCGGCGATTTCGGCGTAGGCGTATGGCCGGCGGCAGGACTTTATATCGACGGTGAGATGGCGCCTGCATCTGTCGGTGATGTGCCTGCAGAAGCAGCGGACAAGATTGCTTTGAAGGACACGGAGTTGCTGGATGCTAAACAGTCTGAATTCGCTGCAAAACTTGCCGAAGAACTCAAGAAGTTCAGCGAAAAAGCGGTTGCGGAAGCTGTTGAAGAAACATTGCCCGGAGAAGTAGCAGAACCTGCTCCGGCGGTAGAACCTGCGGATGAACCTGCTCTGGCAGAAGAGCCTGCGGATGAACCCGCTCCGGCAGAAGAACCCGCGGAGGAACCTGCTCCGGCAGAAGAACCTGCGGATGAACCCGCTCCGGCAGAAGAGCCCGCAGAGGAACCTGTTCCGGCAGAGGAGCCTGCGGAGGAACCTGCTCCGGCAGAAGAGCCTGCTCCGGCAGAAGAGCCTACGGATGAAGGCGAAGAAACTGCGAACCCTGTTGTAGGTGGAACGAACGCTGCTGTAAATAGCGGTGAAAAGGCCAACAAGGGCAGGATCGAAGCCGCGATCGAGCGTCCGTCCCTGCAGCCGAATTACATTGAGCCCAGCGGTGAGATGTATGACGACGTCAGACCTGCTGTCATGATCGAGGAAGAGGCAACGAACGGCCTCTATACGATCACCTATGACGCAGAACTGGTCTACGTCACAGATGAGTCTTCCGAACTGAAGTACACATCTTATAAGGATGACGGAAACGGCACGATCCGCTTTGCGTTCGCAAAGGATCCGGATGCGGAAGAGGGCGATGAAGTCCTCCGTCTTGTCTTCAATTCTCTGCTCAAGGACAGCGACGAGACAGAAACAGAAGTCGTCGCAGTCGCAGAAGAACTCGGCGATTCCTTCAACTATGAAGCCGGTGTGGAGACCACGGCGTTCAAGATGGCTACACAGTACCTCGTTCTCGAGGACGAGGCCATCAAGGTCACGCTCGGGACCGACTACGAACTCAACTTTGCCACCAATGTGGATGTCACATGGACGGTAGAGGATGACAAGTATGTCAGTGTCAACGAGGAAGGCGTCCTTACTCCTCTGTATCCCGGTGAGACGACAATCACAGTCTCCGGTACAGTGAACGGTGAAGAAGTTTCTTATTCCTGCAGCGTCAAGGTCGAGTTCATCGACGTGACGAACACGAAGACCTACTTCTATGATCCTGTTTACTGGGCGGTCGACCGCGGCATCACGACGGGCTTTACGGACAGCAAGGGCAACCTCACCGGTTACTTCAAACCGAATGCGACCTGCACCCGCGGCCAGATCGTGACTTTCCTCTACAGAGCTGCCGGCGAACCGGCTGTCGATGTGGAGAACGCTCCGAAGTTCAAAGACGTAAAGGAGAACACGTATTATTACAAGGCGGTCCTCTGGGCGGCTTCCGAGGGCATCACGACCGGTTATTCCGGCAAGGATGGCAAACCCAACGGCAAGTTCGGACCTGAAGACTCCTGCACCCGCGGCCAGATCGTAACGTTCCTGTACCGCGCTGCCGGTTCTCCCAGCGTCACAGCGACATCTTCGTCCTCTTTCAAGGACGTCAAGAAGTCCGATTACTTCTACAATGCCGTTGTTTGGGCGGCCAACAACAAGATCACCACCGGCGTCTATGACGACAAGGGCGTTCTGGTTGGCTTCAAACCCAACGACGACTGCACCAGAGGCATGGTCGTGACTTTCCTCTTCAGGGCAGACGCACTGCATGACTAAGTGACCACTTTGGCTGCATAAGATCAATCCGGAACGCCGGCCTGGAAACAGGTCCGGCGTTCCTTCTTGTGATAGATACTATTCAGCTGGATTATTGTAGACTTTTGTATCTTTCATTGTTAAAATTACCTGGAATAGCCATCTGTGGCAGAGTGCCGCAGAATTAGGACCTGCAGCATACAGTCTGAGACAGTTTGACCGATAGATTACGGGAGGGAATGCTGTTTCTGACAGAGGAGGACTACATGAACAGTACAGGAAAGAGATTCCTGGCATTTTTATTGGCACTCCTGATGTTTTCGACCAACGCGATGGGTGTATTGGCGGAAACGGTACCGGTGATCCGGGAACAGGATGATTACACTGAGTCTGTGGAACTGGAGACCAGGGAACTGGATCCTTCCACGCTTCACGTTCCGATACTGGGTGAGATCTCAGAAGAAGAGGAAGAAGAGGAAACACCGGGACTGGCTTTCGGTCCTAACGACCTGGTCCGTGTTTCCATCGTTCTGGAAGAGCCCTCCACTCTGGATATGGGATATGACACCGCCTCGGTCGGGAAGAATGGTTCTGCCGACGCTTACCGGCAGGGACTTCTCAGAAAACAGCAGAGTGTGACTGCAGCGATCAATGCCGCGGTCAGCACGACGATCGAAGTCAAGTGGAATCTCACATTGACAGTAAACATCATCTCGGCGAACGTTCGCTACCGTGATATTCCGATTATCGGAAATACTGCCGGTGTTAAGAGCGTCGTGTTGGAGAACCGCTATGAGCCGCAGGTGGATACGGTCTCAGACCCGAACACGGCAAACACTTCTTCCGGGATGGTGGGTGCGACTGGCGCATGGGCGGACGGATACACCGGAGCAGGCAGCAGGATCGCTATCATCGATACCGGCCTCGATACCACGCACCAGTCCTTTGCGGAGGACGCATTCAATTATTCGATCAGCCGCCTGACGGATACGCCGGACCTGATGGAAAGAGGAGATATCCCGTCAACCGGCCTGAACGGAAGAGGAACTTATCTTTCCGCGAAAATACCCTATGCGTACAACTACGTTGATAACAATACGACGGTCAACCACCTGAGCGACAGAGAGGGCGAACACGGCTCTCATGTTGCCGGTATCGCAGCTGCCAACCGCTATATCAAGAGCGGGAGCAACTATGTAGATGCTGCGACGGCAGTCCAT
>CAMKDB010000073.1 GCA_946411155.1 uncultured Faecalibacterium sp. | reverse complement strand
GTTCCAGTTCGTCCGGATCCGGTTCGTCCGGTCCTCACTTCCTGCCTTCCGGCGGGATTGATGCGGGTTCCACCTCAACGGTGAAGAATGCGACCGTTCCCGGAATCACATCATTGTTCGACGGTGTGGCCGCGCTCGTCACGAACGATGCGACGGCTTCTGCTTCTGGTGTAGAGTTGAACATCAACGGCCTCGGAGACTATCCGATATACAGCTCTCTGGACGGCGGGAGAGTCACGACACAGTTTGCCGCGAACTCCTCATACATCTTCATCTTCGATTCTGCTCTGGACGGCGGGAACGGCGGATGGTATCAGTATTACGGATATAACTCGAGCACGAACACCATCGGCTACCAGCTGAGGACGAACTCGTCCACCAGACCGGCATCTGATAAAGGCTACCGGTACAGGCTGTGGTTCTCAGACATGAGCGGCACACATTGGGTGCCCGCGAACTTGTCAACGTACACGAACGCAACGTCGTCGAGGACACCGAACCCGAGACCGATAGATCCTTACGGCGCAATCATCTACTATTCGACCAACGGCACGACCAACGCGAACGCAAACCTTGCTGCGACAACGCAGTGGAATCAGTATGTCCTCGCTTTGGGATATTCCTTCAACAATACGGGTGCGGCTCTTACGCTTACATTCCCGGCACCGGTTTACGTGAAATGCGAACCGCAGACGGACGGCTCCGTCATCATGAAAGACTACACGCAGACGCTTCCTGCCACGGAAGACGGATATGTGTATCTGTATCTCGGCGCGGCCTACAGTGAGACCAACATTGAACTCCGCCCGGAGCATCCTGTTGTGTGGTACAAGGACGGTGCCATCAGAGACTGGAACCGCGGTGTCGGCACAGTAAAGTCCGCAACGGCTTCGAGCGTTGCGGTGGCGAACGACACATGGAAGACCGTTGCTTCTTTGTCGCTGACGGCAGGGACATGGCTCGTCCGTGGGAATCCTCGGTTCTCGAACGGAAGTCCGAACAGCGGAACGCGCCAGATGTGTCTGTCGACAACGGCAAACTCCAACGATACCCACGGCAAGGTCGTCATCAGTCTGGCTTCCGCAGCCAATGACACGAACGTCATCGGCATGGAAGGAACCTATATATTCAATCTGTCGGCGACAACGACAGTCAACTTAAACGTAATGCAAGGCCAAGGCTCCTCACTGAACGTGTCAGCGGAAATGCAGGCCGTGAAATTCTAAAGGGGGAGATATGATTGAGATGAACATGGGAACCATCGTCGCTGTCCTCGGCGTGATAGGTTCGGTCCTGAGCGTCTACGGGCAACTCCGTCAGATGAAATTATCTCAGGAAGAAGCTGTGCGCCGTCAGGTCGAACAGCAGAAGACTCTGGAAGCACGGCTCGATTCACTGGAGAAGGCCGTGGCTTCCCACAATTCGTACGCAGAGAAATTCGCTTCACTGACGGAGACCATTATCGCCATGAAGACGGACCTCTCGTGGATAAAAAACTCACTTGAGAAATAAGGAGAAATTAAAATGGCTTACACTTATTACATCAGGTCTTGGGATCCTCGTTCGACATATCCGACGAATCCGCAGGAAGGCGACATCTGCTACACGATCACTCTCGACCAGACTTGGGCACCCGTCGGCGGTGTGAAGAAGGACAACATCGTGAAGGAAGAGATCTATCAGAACGGCGCATGGGTAGAGCAGGGCGGCGGTGGCGGTCTTAAAACCCTGTACGATGGGAATGTGGCAATTTCTACACAAAGCAGTACATTTCCCGGCGCGTATGACTCTGCTGCTACCGACCTTTCTGAAAGTGTTGAAACCGCTCCCGATGCTTTGGCTGTCACGGTAAATATTCCCAATACATCGCCCTTTGTGCTTCCTTACAGTAGGAACAACAACGCTTATGGATTGTTTGATGGGAGCGACCCATTATGGAATGAATGCCCGATAGTAGTTGCGCTGACTGGAAACGGAGATGCCTATTCCAAATTTGTTGCAAGTAGCGTTATGAGTGCATCTCTTGGCATGAAAATCCAAGCCGTAACTGTTTCGTAAAGGAGCAAAACCATGACACTCTCAAACAAGGTCTATGACGTGCTGAAAGCGTTGGTCACTGTGGCGATTCCCGCCTGCACGACATTCTATGTTACGCTCGATTCCATCTTCGGGTGGGGTTATGGCGACATTGTTGCGAAGGTGTCCGCCGCTGTTTGCACGCTCCTCGGCTCTCTCATGGGCATCTCATCCGCAAACTATTACAAGCAGACTTCTCTGCCGATGCCTGAAGAAGAGACGGAAGTTGACAACAGCGAGGAAGGCTTAGGATGATCTATCCATTATCCCGATACATAAAGATCACGCAGATCTACTGGTCGAATCATCTGGGCGTGGATTTCGGGTGGAATGACGGACCGTACTGCAATCAGCCTATCGTGGCAATCGAGGACGGCATCGTGGTCAGCTGCGCCGACGGATACGGCAACACGTATCCCGGTCAGCGGATCTATGGCAACTATGTCTGCATCAGTCACGGCGACGGATGGTGGAGCATGTACGGTCACCTGCTGAAGGGGCTCACGGTCCGTCAGGGCGAACGCGTCCGCAAGGGTCAGGTAGTCGGCTACATGGGGAACTCCGGTTATTCCAACGGACAGCACCTGCATTTCGAACTGCGCAAGGGCGAGAACAGGAAGGCCGCTTCCATCGACCCGATTGACTATCTGTTTATCGAGGACCCGACCATCTGTGTCAATCCAAACAGCAAACAGATCGAGCGGATCCGTTACCGGAAGACCACCGTCGGCACGCCTGTCGGGAGAGATCCTTCACGGAACCAGGTCGAGATCTTGGCCACGACATTGAACGCCAGGAATCTGCCGTCTCTGGACGGAGACCGCCTCGGATACATCACCAGAGGCATCTACAACGTCCTCGGCACATCTGAGGCCAACGGCTTCACATGGTACGAGATAGAGAAGGGACTGTTCTGCGCCTCGAAGGAAGGCGACTGGACTGTTTTCCTGCCGAAGACTTCCGTACAGAAATATTCCATCTTTTTCCCGGAGGTGACGAACGGGGACAAGGCCGCACTAATCGCCTTGTCAGACAAACTTCAGCTGAAGTATACTGTAAAAGAACTCTGACGTTTCTTTGCATCATAGAATTGGCCCGCCGGTCTTTGCTCACTTTTCCCGGCGGGTCTTTTCGTTTATTTAGGCAAACTCAAGAATACTAAAAGCGTGGTGTGTATTTTGGTGTGTATTTCAACGCGCATTTGTGTGTTAAAACAGTAAACGTGTGAGTTAACTATAAAGTGCGGGAAACCTTATAAAATAAGGAAAAACCGCCATATTTCAGGCGGTTTTCATATGGTCGGAGTGGCGAGGTTCGAAGTACAGAGCAATGGCTTAAAATAAGGACGAAACGCGTGCGGTGTGTGTCTCGGTGTGTGATGCGGTTTAGCACAACTAAATATGACTTTAATTAGACGCAAGAAAAAGGCCCTCTCGGGCCTCTTTTTTATTGCTCTGAGACGTATGCCGCCAACTTCTCCGCATCCTTCTGGAACTGGTTTTTGCTGATGTGCGTGTAGATCTCCATCGTGGTCTTGATGTCAGCATGACCGAGAAGATGCTGCGCGGATTTCGCCTCGATTCCTGCTTCGTACAACGTCGTCGCGTACTGGTGCCGAATCGTGTGACGGTCCACCGCAGGTTTGCCGTCAGGATCTGTCAGCCCGTGCTCTGCGCACCATTTTTTCCACCGCTTGTCCAGCGCGGACTTGGTAAGTGTAGTTTCTTCGCCGGTGCAGATATAGTCTGTGGGCTTCATTTTTGCCTCTCTGAGTCGTTTTTCCAGAGGCGGGAGAAGAGGTATGAATCGATACGCGTTCGCGGTCTTGGGTGCGCCTATAACGGGCTGATTTCCATTGTGGGCGACTGCCTTCGTCACGGCAATCGTTTTCTCTTTGAAGTCGATGTCCTGAAATTGAAGGGCAAGTGCCTCTCCGCAGCGGCAGCCTGTCCAGTATATGAGAAACGGCAGCAAAAAGGTCCTGCTGTTCTCCGGATCCGCGATGATGCGCTTCTGTTCCTGCGTGAGCGCAGTGCGTGTGGTCTTCCTGAGGCCGGAAGGAACAGCCACGTGTTCGGCAGGGTTCGTCAGATCCAGATCCTTCTCGACGACCGCGAACCGGTAAATCATGGAGATGATGTTCTTATGCTGCGACACCGTCTTCGCGGAGTAATCCTTGCCGAGTTGATTGAGGAAGGTCTGGACATGCTTCGGCGTGATGGAATCCATGCGGGAAGCGCCGAACCGCTCCACGATCCTTCTCAGCGGCGCATTGTATGAGCGCCAGGAGCCCTGACGGATCTCTGTCCAATGCTGTTCTTCCCATTCATCCGCGACGTCTCTGAAGAAGGGGCAGGATGTGACGCCCTGCTGGTACTCGACCAGCTTGAGCATCACGTCCTGTTTTGTTTTCCCGGAAAATACTTTCCGTATACCTTTAATCGTGACCTGCTTCCTCCAGAGTTTCTTCGCTTTGTCGTAGTAGAAATCAGCGCGCCTGGATGCCATCGTCGGCCTCCTGTTCTTCCAGCGCCTTCAGATATGCCGCGTAGCGCAGCAGATGCTTTTTGTTCTCAGGCGTCAGGATCTCGTAGGTTTCTATAAGCGCATCTGCGGAATCGTTTGCCGTCGCTTCCTCGCCGAACAGGAGCCATCCGGGAGCAACGTTCAATGCGTTGGATATGGCGACCAGTTTCTTGTTGCGGGGAATGTATTTTCCCGCCGCGTAATGGCTGAGCATGGACTCGCTGATTCCTGTTTCTCTGCTGAGTTGAGCGCGGTTCTTTCCTGCCGCGTCCAGCGCGTCCTGAAATCTGTCCTTGAACTGTTTTTTCGTTTCCATCGTTTCATCCTCCGTTTATTCAATTATAACAAAAGTTTAATCAAATTCAACAATTCGTTAATTTATTGAAACTTTTTGTTGACATGGGTTTAACCCAAGAATATACTGATGATGTACTTGAATTTAACTTAAGTCGATAAAGGAGGACGGAATGAACAACAACGAAAGAACGGTGACCGTGAGAATCACGCGCCTGGAACTCCTCGACCTCATGCTTGCGTGTGCTGTCATCGCAGAGGAGACGGATGCAGGGAAATGGATGTCGCTCCACGGCAAACTGAGCGAGATCCTGAACAAATTCGATGAGGAGAATGGGATCTCGGTCTACAGACAGAAGGAGGGCTGAATGGAAAGCAAAAAGTTCTACATCACGGACGAGATCCGTCGCGCCTGCATCAACCATAACTGGTACAGCAAAGGCGACAACGCTTCTTATTCCAGGATGTTCGCGACGGCGCGGGAAGCTGAAGATCCGGACGCATTGAAGTCCGGCATAGATCTCCGCACGATGGTCGCTCTGGACATCTACTTCCACAGCGATTTCCACGCAGAGCTGGATGACATCGGCTCAGTCGTCTCCGGCATCTTCGAGGAAGCGGACCGCATCTTCAAGGGGGTGGAGGAATGAGCAGGAAGAAGACGATGACGAGGACGTCCGTGCGTCAGTTTATGCAGCAGAGTCTGCTTTTGAAGGACATGCGCCTTGCGGATCTGCAGATATTTCCTGGGACAGATCTGGCAACGGCGTTGATGATTTCAAAAAACCATATCCCGTACGAGGTCAATTTTGGCATCGGAGAGAGCGGAGTGGAGATCGTGGATGCTGCGGTCCTTTTCAAGGCAGAAACGCCTGAGAGGTTCGATTTTATGGGGAAGGAGGTACGCAAATGAACAAGCAGGTAAAACCCTTCGCGAAACTTCGCGGCAGGATGGCAGAGATGGGCGTGACGCAAGGCATGGCGGCAGCGGTGCTCGGCATCACATCTCAGGCATTCAGCCGGAAGATTAACGGGAAGTTCCAGTTCAACATGAAAGAGATCCGGATCCTGAAGGAATATCTGGAGCTCGAAAACGTTGATGATTATTTTTTTAGCTGAAAACTTGAGTTTAACTCAATAAAGAAAAGGAGAAACACTTATGAGAACTGAAAGAAAGTACTGGCTGCGCCGCATTTTCATCGGTATTCCGATGGCATTGGCGGCTGAATGGATAGGACTGAAAGTCCTGAACGTGCTCATCGTTGTGCTCGGCGTTATCTGCGGGGAGTTCGTGTAATGGAAAAGATGCAGAGAATAAACATGACCATTCTGGAAGCGGTCATGCAGACCGTCGAGAAGGCGATAGCAGAAGTCAACACGGAGCCCGGAAGCATTGAAGTGGACCATGTGACTATCTGCGCAAATGGGGAAAAGTACTGCGAATTGAAGAACGGAATTGAAAAACTCGCAGAGTTATCCGAAACAGAAGTGACATGGGGAGCGGGCACGGCATACCTGGAGTATCCGGGCGTGTTCATATATCAGGTAACGGATGAGGAGGATGGCAATGAGTCTGAAACTGTATGAGATCCCGCAGGCTATCGAGGATCTGATTGACCCTGAGACGGGTGAGATCGTGGACGTCAACGAACTGGAACGGCTGACGGAACGGCTGGAGGGCGGCATCGAATGGCTTGCTCTGGAAGTGAAGAACAGCCTCGCGGAAGCGGAAGCGATGAAGAAGGAGAAGGATGCGTTCGCCACACGGCAGCGCATCGCCGAAAACAGGGCTAAAAGCCTGAAGAATTATCTCAGTTTCGTGTTACGCGGGCAGAAGTACAAGACCGACAGAGTGTCGATTTCGTACCGCAGAAGCGAAACGGTGCAGGTGGATGACGAGTTCATCCTGTGGGCGAGATCCGAAGGCGGCGATGCTTATCTCCGCTACAAGGAACCGGAAGTCGACAAGGCCGCACTGAAGGAGGACCTGAAGAACGGCGTCCTCGTTCCGCACGCAATGCTTGTTGAAAACTCGAATATTCAAATCAAATAAATGGAGGAATGGAAAATGAGTTTTATTCTGAACGACAACACAGGACTGAAGCGCGAGCTTCTTGAACCGGACAACTACGTGGCGCGGTGCTACGGCATCATCATCACCGGCACGGAATTCGACCAGCGCTTCGGAAAAGCGCAGACCAAGCTCATTATTCTCTGGGAACTGCCGACCGTCATCATTGACGTGAACCGGGACGGTGAAACGCTGAAACTGCCGAAGGGGCAGAGCGCGACCTACACCATGAGCATGAACGAGAAAGCGAACCTGCGGAAAACGCTGGAGAGCTGGAGAGGCAAGGGGTTCACGGCAGAAGAACTTGCAGCGGGATTCGATATATCGCGCATCGTTGGCACACCGTGTCTGCTGAACATCATCCAGCAGGAAGGGCCGAACGGAAACACGTACAACAAGATAACGAACGTGAGCAAACTTCCGTCAGGCTTCACGTGCCCGAAACAGGTGAACCCGACCATCCTGTTTGATATCACGGATCCGGAGCAGGATCTGAAAGTGATGGACCGCATTCCCGCGTGGATCCAGGAGCGTATCCGCAAATCGGACGAATATCAGCGCAGACTCTATCCCGATGAGGAGATAGAGGCAATCATTCCCGGAGACGACGAAGACCTTGAATTCTAGGAGGACATCATGGCAGGAGAAGAGATCCGCATTTCCGGCATCATGCTGCATAAATCACTCATTGATGACGCGGCGCTCCTGACGGATGAAGAATTCGGTCGCTTAGTGCGGTACGGTCTGCATCTTCTGAAAGGGGATGCGGACCCGTCCGCGCTCACCGGTGAGGAACGGCTGTTCCGTCCTTTGATAGAGCGGTATGTCACGGAAGACAACGAGCGGTACTCGAAAGTCGTTGAAAAACGTGCGGAAGCGGCCAGAAAACGCTGGGAAAGCAGAAACAAGGATATGCAAATGCATGCAAATGCATTCACATGCATAAAGTGCAATGCAAACGATGCCAATACCAATACCAATACCAATACCAATATATCTACTTACGTAGATATAAATAATATTACTCTTGCGCAAAGTTTTGCGCGGTTCTGGGAAGCCTACCCGAAGAAGAAGGGAAAAGCGGATGCGGAGAAGGCCTTCAAAAAGGTGAAGGTTCCGGTGGAAGATCTGCTGCAGGCATTGGAGAAGCAGAAGAAGACTGCGGACTGGATCCGTGAGAACGGACGCTTCATTCCGTATCCGGCGACATGGCTGAACGGGAAGCGCTGGGAAGACGATGCAGATCCAGGCAGACTATCCGGAAGGGCATACGTGGACATCTCAGATCCGCACGCTTACGACGGAGAGGAAGACAAAAGTGAGGAACTGAATTCATGGATATGAAGTACTGTCCGGCATGCGGGGAGCCTCTTTTCAGGGAGGTGACCGTATTCGGGAACAACATCACGATGCGGCGGATGTGTGAGTGCCGCCGACGCGAGAAAGAAGAAGAGGAAGCGATGGACAGGGCGAACGTGATGTTCTCCAGAATCAAACGCATCCTGGAACTCGGTTATATGGATCCTACTTATGCAGAAATGACTTTCGCGGCAGGGGATTCAAAAGAATCGAAAGTGGCGCGTGACATGGAGGCGTACGCTGAGCACTTCGATAAGCATCTGAAGAATAACCGGGGCATCTTCCTTTATGGAAATGCGGGAGTCGGAAAGACCTTCTATGCTTCCTGCATCGCGAACGCGCTGCGGAAGCGGGGAGAATGGGTGCTCATCGGCACAGCTGCAGATCTGGTGAAATATTTCACGAAAGACTTCGGCAGGAACGAGGAGGCAGAGAGCCAGATCCGCAGATACCCGCTCATGGTCATTGATGACATCGGGATGGAGAAGACGACAGAGAACAGCCTGGCCGTCATGAACGAGATCGTGAACATGAGGTATCTTGCTCGGAAGCCGCTCATCTGCACGTCCAACTATCCGCTTTCAAAACTCTATGAAGGCACCGGCGCGTACGGCGAACGAATCACGTCACGGCTTTCCGAGATGTGTGTTCCGTACAAGCTGACCGGGAAGGACAGGAGAAGAAAATGAAGAAGCAGGGAAAGCAGGTCATCGAGATCTGGTGGCCGAGATATCACGATTTCATGGTCCTCGTGGCCGTGGACAAGGTCAGGGTCGGCGTCAACTATCTCACGTTCACGAAAGACGCGAGGCGGAAAGGGATCCTGTATTCCTTCGACGGTGACAGAGTCCTGACGGAATGCACGGTCACGTCCAATGGCAAAATCAAATGCTTCGAAGTCCCGCTGTCATGGCTTGAGGAGATCGAAGACAGAAAGATGAATGACCGCGTGCGTGAAGCGACGCTGGATACCGCTCAGGAAATCATGGAGGAGATGCGACTATGAGTCCGGAAAAGAAGACCAGCGGAACGTGCATACTCTGCGGGAAACCGCTTCCGCCGAAGCGCGTCGCGTATTGTTCGCCCACGTGTGCCAAAAGAGCGTACGACATCCGTCAGCGTGACAAGGAAGCGGAGGAGCGCGAGAAGGAAAAGGAACGGCTGAAGGAATCCGCAGCGAAGAAAAGGAAAACGAAGAAGCAGATAGACGCGTCGTGGGCAAGGATCCTGAAGGGAATGCAGAAGACCGGTCTGTCTTATGGCGAATATGTTGCGAGGTATGAAGATGGCAAATCTTAACTATGACACCGACAAAATCATCGACTGCCTGAAGAGAACGGTTCCGAGGGGCGCGAACGATGAAATCATCAAAGCGTTTTTTAATTCTCAAAAGCCTGCGGCGATAGTCAATCTTCGCATTCCGGCTGAAGAGCGCACGCGCAGCAAATTGACATCCAAAGCGTCATCGCTCCGCGCGGCGGTGAAGCGGATCTGTCCCGGAGACATCAAAGTAATCCAGAGCGGGAAAGAGATCCTGCTCATCCGCACAGACCAGCTGAAGAACTTGGGGGTGTGACATGACCCCGAATGACAGATTCACCGTCTGCCCGCGCCGGAACTGCATCAACAACATCAGGGGCGAATGCCCTGCGG
>CAMKDB010000072.1 GCA_946411155.1 uncultured Faecalibacterium sp. | reverse complement strand
ACAGTCACACGGTAGTTGCCCGCGACCCAGACGTCGGATTTTGCCGGGATGAAGAAGCGCACCGGAGCAGTGACTGTGCCCTGCTGTCCGGTGATCAGGGAAGCGTCCACTTCCGCGATAACACCGGATGGCAGCAGATCCTCCACTCCCTGTTCCGTTCCGATGACCGTCACACCGTTAATGGACGCAGAAAGCACTTTCACCTCGTAACCTTCCGGAACGTTATTGACCCGGATATCCTCCACCGTGATCTTTCTGGAAGCGAGCCCTTCCTCATCGAAGGTCACCGTCACCGTCTCGATATTGTCCACATTGGCATAACCTGTAGACAGGGAAATATCAAAGGTGTAAATATTCCCGAATGTATAGCTGGCAAGATCGATATATCCCACTGTCTTCTTCCCCAGCGTATCGATATTCTCCGCCGTGGAAGCCACCTTGATCCTGTCCGGAGACAGCGTGTACTTCAGGATCGAAAGATCAAAACCGTCGGGAACATTGGCAAATCCGACTTCCAGTTCCAGTTCACCTTCTTTATAAACGGGGATCAGGATCTCCACTTCGGAATAATCCAATCGGAAAGCATCCTTCGGGATCTCATTGCCCTGCTTATCCAGCAGCACGATGGTTCCCTTCACAGACTCAGTAGATGAGATCTCTCCGCTGAGCGACGCTCTCGCGATCACCTGATCGATCCGGGAGATTTCCGTCTCGGAACCGGCTATCAGGATCGTGGACGGTGTGCAGGTGATTGCCTGCAGCACATAGTCTTCCGCCACCTCAAGGCCGTCGACCTCCGGAGTAACGGTGAATTTCTCGGTAACAACCTCATCAAAAGTGAGGTTCAGTGTCGCAGGAGTGATGGAATCGATATTGAAATTCTGAAACTGGTTGGTTTTCTCAGCCTGAAGAGGAAGTGAATACGTACCCTCCCTGCTGACAGAAGAAAAATCGGGAGTCACCGCGAAATCCTCCGCCTTCAGACCGCCGATGACGGTACGGTCGCCGGAAACAACGATGCTGACGGTGTAGGTCATCTCCCCGTTGTCGATGATTTCAAGGCCTCTTGCCTGGAAACTGGTACCGGAGGTAGGGATCTCCACTTCTATTCCGTCAATTGTTCTCGTCGCAGTCCGGTTGACGGACAGGACGACAACTGCCCACAGGACAAACGCCAGGAGCAGAGAAAGAACCATGACATGAGGCTTACTGCTGAGCCATTTACTGTTTTGAACCCTGTGCATTCTTCAATATCCTCTTATACCAGATTTGGTTTTCTTCATCTTCATCCTTCTTCGGGCAGAGTTCGTCCGTCAGCATCTGGAAAGCCCTGTTCTTGTCCAGCTGCCGGACGATGATTCCATTCTGTGCGACGGAAATATACCCGTTTTCTTCTGATACGACCAGGACCAGCGCATCCGTATTTTCGCTGATGCCCAAAGCCGCGCGGTGGCGCGTTCCCATTTCTCGGCTGATCTCCAGGTTATGGGAGACCGGCAGCAGGCACGCCGCAGCAACGATCCGGTCCTTGCGGACGATGACGGCTCCGTCATGAAGAGGAGCGCCTTTATAGAATATATTGCCGATCAGTTCCTCGCTGACTTCCGCATCAATGGTAGTGCCGGTGGCGATGATATCTGCCAGCGGCGTCTCTTTCTCAAAAACGATCAGCGCTCCGGTATAGGTGTTGGACAGACTGACTGCAGCGGAAGTGATGATGTCGATGGCTTTGCGCTGAGCGTCCTGTTCCGTATTGCCGAGTCTGCTGATAAAAAGGGAACGTCCCAGTTCCGTCCGTCCGATCCGTTCCAACACCGTACGGAGTTCCGGCTGGAAAATGACGACCAGGACAACGAGTCCGTAACGGAACAGGTAATCGATGAGGAATTTGATGGTGCGGAGCTGGAGCGCGGTTGACAGAAAATAGGCCGCAAGAAGCACGACTGCGCCCTTGATCAGAAGCCCCGTCCGGGTATGGATCAACAAGTTGATCACCGTATAGATCAGGTAGGCGACGATGAGAATATCCAGACCATCCCGCCAGGAAAAGGTGTTGAATACCGTCATGAACGCACTGCCCAGTGCGATAAGCAGATTCTGCATACCCTTCTCATGCTCCTTTCATCAATGTGACCGCATGACATGCGATCCCGAGTCCCGCGCCGGTGAATCCCAGTCCTTCTTCCGTCGTCGCCTTGACGCTGATTCGTTCCACCGGCAATCCCAGATCCTGCGCCAGATTGGCGCGCATAGCGGGGATGTGAGGCGCCAGTTTCGGCCTCTGGCAGAGTACCGTGACATCCACGTTTACCGGGCGGAATCCCGCTTCGGCGGCCAGGCGGACGCTCTCGCGCAGGATGATCCTGCTGTCCGCTCCTTCCCACCTGTCGTCCGTGTCCGGAAAGTGCTTCCCGATATCGCCAAGAGCAGCAGCGCCGAGGATGGCATCTGCGACGGCATGCAGCAGTACATCTGCATCGGAATGACCGAGAAGCCCTTTTTCGAAGGGAATCTCCACCCCGCCCAGGATCAGCTTACGCCCTTCCGTAAGGCAGTGAACGTCATAACCATGACCTATACGGAATCCAATATCACCGGTCTGCATCTTTGCCCTCGCCACATCCTCCGGAGAGGTAATCTTGAAATTCGTCCGCTCTCCGGGAACCAGTTTTACCGGAAGCCCGGCTTTCTCGAACAACTGACAGTCATCAAAAGTATCTGTCTCGTCCCGGATCAGTCTCCGGTAAGTGTCCAAACGGAAAACCTGGGGAGTTGAGACAGCACGCAAAATAGAACGATCCGGTGTTCCCGTGACAAAATCCAGACCGTCCACCGTTTTCACCGTATCCACTACCGCCGCAGCAGGAGCGGCAGCCCCGTTCTCTTCCGCCGCCCTGATCACTGCAGTGATCAATTCGGCCGAGACAAAAGGCCTTGCCCCATCGTGGATCGCGACAAATTCCGACGTCTCCGGCACCTCTGCGATGCCCGCTTTCACGGAGAGACATCTCGTCTCCCCGCCGGCAACAACAGCGGTGATCTTCGGGTAGCGGGAACGCCATCCCTCCACCATCGGGATCAGATCCGGGCGTGTGACAGCCACGACGGCATCCACTTCCGGATGCAGAGCGAATGCGCGGAGCGAACGCTCCAGCACCGTGACCCCATCCAGCTCCAGCGTCAGTTTATCCACGCCTTTCATTCTGGAAGAGTGTCCGCCTGCAACCAGGACCGCAGTTACACCCATACATAATACTCCAATATATAGATAATCTTATTATAGTTTCATTGCGAACCCAATACAAGAAAAACGGTGTTTGCTCCGCATCCCCGAACATAAAAAATGCGTCCTCTGCACAGGCAGCAGAACGCATCGTTTCTTTGTTATGGGGTATCTCATCCCAACAGGGTGCGGATCAGTCCGCTGAATCCCTGCCGGTCCACCACATCCTTGAAATACTGCAGTTCGGAGCCGATCATTTCGTCCATGACGCTCATCCCCAGCAGTTCCACTGGCGCCTTGTCATCCGTGAGGATCAGAGAGCCGCCCTCGTAGACATGCAGTTCCTTCTCCACGGTACACATCTGGGCATTCAGCGCAAAGTCGTCCGATTCAAATGCGGTCAGACGGTCCAGCTGATCCGTATTGCGGAATGCGAACAGTTCCCGATTCTCGGAACCCGGTACGTCCACAGTGAGGACCTGCGGAAAGACTGAAGCAATGGTATCACAGAGATATTCATTGATATTTCCGGGCTCATCCGATCTCATGTTCAGATTCACCACCAGGACACCGTCAGGAACAAGATGGTCAAGAATCTGACTAAAAAACTCCGCGGAGGACATCTGGAAAGGGATGGTGATATCCTGATAGGCATCCACCATGATGATGTCGTATTCTCCGTCGATTGCCTGCAGATATGCACGTCCGTCATAGGTCGTGACATTCACATCCTCCGGAAGGTTGAAATAGGTCCTGGCCAGTTCGGTGATCTTCTCATCGATCTCCACGCCTTCGGACACGATCTTCGGATAATACTGTCTGCACATGGTAGCGTATGTACCGCATCCCATGCCCAGGATCAGCATATCCAGTTCTTCCTTTTCCTCATACCCGGCAAGTACCGGCGCGGCAAGCGCGTAGTCATAGTACATGCCCGTCATGCCCGGTTCCTTCATATATAGGGACTGCACGCCCACCAGAACGTTGGTGGACAGCGCGATACTGCGGCTGTTTTCAGTCACTTGAAGGTAGTTGTATACAGACTCGCCCTCATAGGTAATGTCATCCCGCCAGAATGCGAAACTGCCGGAGCAGCCGAAGACTGCGCATAGCAGAAAGATCACAGCAGCAACGGCGCAACGCGTCCTGTTGCTTCCGGAAACCAGAAAATAGACGACGCTCAGCAGGAGCAGGATTCCGGAAAAGATGAGGAATGTAGCAGCCGTTCCCACTGCGGGGATGGTGACGAAAGTCGGAAGGAAGGTACCGATAATACTCCCGACGGTATTGCAGGCGTTCAGAACACCGACCGTCTTTCCGCTCTCCTCCACGTTGCTCATTGCGTAACGTGCGAGAGAGGGCGTCACGGTGCCCAGCAGGAACAGCGGAAAAACGAAAATGATCATACAGGCCAGGAAAGCCGCCACGATAAGGAAATTTTCATTCACCGCCACCACCAGAAGACCGGTGATGCCGATGATAAGATAGCGTCCCACCAGAGGGATCGCAGCAATCCAAAGAGAGGAAAGGAGGATACGCTTGTACAGCCCGTCCGGGTTCGTGCTCCGGTCCGCCTGTCTGCCTCCCCACATGTTTCCCGCGGCCATAGCGATCATGATGGTACCGATGATGATGGTCCAGACGATCTGTGAAGAACTGAAATACGGTGCCAGCAGTCTGCTTGCGCCGAGTTCTACCGCCATCACGCCCATGCCGGAAAAGAATTCCGTCAGGTAAAGGAACCATTTCTGCTGAAGAATCCTGCGCTCTTCCATTTTTTCGAAAACTCCTGTGAAAAGAAAAGCCCCGGTTTGTCCGGGGCATCCGCTCAATCTCTTGAAAGCATCCTGTTGAGAAATTCCCGCGTTCTGGGCATCTTCGGATTTCCGAAGATTACGTCAGGCGAGTCGTCTTCCACGATCTCGCCGTTTTCCATGAAGATCACGCGCTTTGAAATGTCCCGCGCGAAACTCATCTCGTGCGTGACCACCAGCATAGTCAGTCCGCTTTCCGAAGCCAGCTGTTTCATAACGTCCAGCACTTCTCCGATCAACTCGGGATCAAGCGCTGAAGTCGGCTCGTCGAACAGGATCACCTCCGGGTCCATGGACAAGGCACGTGCAATTGCTGCACGCTGCTTCTGTCCGCCGGAGATCTGCGCCGGCCTGGCGTTGCAGTATTGCAGCATGCCGACCCGGTCCAGATAATCCTTTGCTTTGCTCTCCGCCTCTTCCCGGCTGCGTTTGAGCACCATCATCTGAGGCTTCACGCAATTCTCAAGGACAGAAAGGTTGTTGAAAAGGTTGAACTGTTGGAAGACCATGCCCACGCTTGCTCTGTAATGTGCCAGATCATAATGCGGGGACTGGATATCCTCTCCGTGGAAGAAGATCTTGCCTCCGGATGGCTGCTCCAGCAGATTGATGCAGCGCAGCATGGTGCTTTTTCCTGTGCCGCTGACGCCGATGATACTCACCACGTCGCCCTGAAACACCTCAAAACTGATGTCCTTCAGGACCTCTGTATTTCCGAAACGCTTTTCCAGGTGTTCCACACGGATAATGGGATCAGCCATTCTTTCCCTCCTTCTCCGGATTAAAAGCCTCGAATTCCGATGGCCCGTCCATCCGTTTCTCCAGTCTGGCAAGCAGCCGGGAAAGGAACATGGTCATGATCAGATACATGACCGCTACGATGGTATAGACCTCGAAATACTTGAGGTATGTGCCGGATGCGGATTTGGCCACGAAGAACAGTTCCGAGACTGCGATAACGTTCAGAACGGAAGTGTCCTTTACGTTCACCACCAGTTCGTTTCCCACAGAGGGAAGGGCGTTCCGGATAGCCTGAGGCAGAATGACGGCCTGCATGGTCTGCCAGTGGGACATGCCCAACGACATGGCCGCCTCTGTCTGACCCCTATCCACCGAGATGATCCCGGAGCGCATGATCTCCGCCATATACGCTCCGGTGTTGATCCCCACAATGAGCATGGAGGCAACGATAAGGGGCAGTTTCACAGAGGCAAAGCGAAGCAGGCCATAGTAGATGACCATGGCCTGCACCATAAGAGGCGTGCCTCTGAATACTTCGATATACGCCGCGCAGACCAGTTTCCCTGCGCGCAGCAACCAGAAGGACACCGCTTTCGTCCGGGGTGGATCCGGGATCGTCCGGATGATCGCTACCAGCAGTCCCACGAGAAAACCGATTCCGGTCCCGAGGAAAGCAAGGTAGAGGGATGTCCATGCGCCTTTCAGCAGCAGGGGCGAATACTCCCGCCACAGAAAGACGATCCATTCCAAAAAGGTCGAAGGCATGTGCAGAAAAGCCTTCCTTTCCGATTAATCAGTTGTTGGGCTGCTCCACGACCGCCTTTGCCATCATCGCGTTGCGGTCATCCTGGGAGATGTCCTTCAGGATGTCGTTGATGAAGGCGACCAGATCGCTTCCCTTGCGGCAGCCGATTGCGTTGACCGCGTCGCTCTCGTCCACTTCGAAGCCCTGTCCCTCGGCAAATACCACATAGGACATATCGGGGTTGGCGTTGACGACACTCATCGCTACAGAGACCTCATCCACGAAACCGTCAACTTCGCCGGCCTTGACTGCTTCCACCATTCGGGGGGTGCTGTCGTAAAGCAGGACCTTGTTGACACCGGGGATCTGATCGATCAAGTCGCCGAAAGCGTTATTCAACTGGGCGGTCACGGTCGCACCGGAAAAATCGCTCAAAGAAGTCGCGCTGAGATAGGGGCTGTCCGCGCGCACGATGATGCACTTATCGCCGACATAGTAGGGATCCGTGAAATCTACAGTCACCTGGCGTTCCGGCGTGGGGGACATACCTGCAATGATCAGGTCGATAGTGCCGGCTTCCAGCGCAAGGGTAAGGCCCTCCCACTGCAGCTTGACGACTTCCACTTCCACTCCGAGTTTCTCAGCGATGAGACGGCTGAAATAAACATCATATCCGTCAGCGTAACCGCCACTCTGGATCTTCTCGGAAGTCTCGGTGGGATCTGTGACCATCCAGTTGAAAGGTGCGTAATCGCACTCCATACCGATGCGGATGACGCCTTCCTTTTTGATCTTATCGATATCCGAATCCTTTGCGCCGCTGTTTCCGCAGGAAACAAGGCCAAGCGCAAGAACGAGAATCACAAGAATACTGATGAGTTTCTTCATTGTTTTTGCTCCTTGTTTTTTGTCTGTCAGCACAGAATATGCTGTTATGTCAAGCGCCCCACTGTTCTGTGAGGCGCAGCCAGTCTTTTTCCAGGTTATTTAGTCATTTCCTTGATGTAAGCGTCCAGTTCTCCGGCGGTGTGAATACTCTCCACCGCATCGTCAGACACTTCGATTCCGAACGTATCCTCGACGTCGGTGACCAGTTCAAGCAGGTCGATGCTCTTCAGTCCAAGATCCAGTGCCAGGTTGGTGTCCGGCGTGATCTCCACTGTGCCGCCGCTTGCGGTCTTGATGAGTTCTACCAATCTCTCGTCCATTGTTTCTCCTCGTCTTTATATATACGTAATATATACGTATTAATTTAGCAAATTGCTTGCCTCATTATATATCACACATATCGGTTTGGCAATAATGCACGATTGCAGGCACGTATTTTTGTGTGTTTCTACAACAACACTGTGCCCTTCCTTTTTCTGTTTGTCATAAACTCCAACCGACGTGCGCCGTTGATTCTGTGATACAATGAGTAAGATCAGAAAGAAAGGATCTCCGTTATATGGAACTGAAACTTGACCGTAACCGACCGTATGCCCTTGCTCTTGCGGGCGGCGGCGCAAGGGGCGCATATGAGATCGGAGTGTGGGACGCCCTCGTTCAGGCCGGTATCTCCATCACCGCCGTATCCGGTACTTCTATCGGTGCAATGAACGGCGCATTTGTCGCCACAGGAGAACTGCAGCGTGCTAAGGAGATCTGGAAACAGCTGTCCTACAGGGACGTTATGGATGCTGACCCCGTAATCCTGGACAAACTATCAAAAAAAGACCTGAGTGATCTGGACCTGAAACAGGCTGCGGAGTTCTTCCGGCAGGCGATCCAGGGAAAAGGCCTCAACATCGATCCCATGCGGGAGACTATGCGCAGAGTCATCGATGAAAAGAAAGTCAGGGAATCTTCTCTGGCTTATTACATCGTGACCTGTTCAGTGGATGATAAGAAGGAACTGGAACTCCGGGCCAGCGACATTCCGGAAGGCGAACTCTATGATATGCTGCTTGCTTCCGCTTATCTGCCTGTATTCCGTAATGAGAAACTTGGCGGGAAACGTTATCTTGACGGCGGCTTTATGGATGTGATGCCGGTCCATGTGCTCGTAGAGAACGGATACCGTGACATCATCGGCGTCAGCTGCAACGCCGTGGGTGTAAAACGGAAAGTAGATCTCCCTGAGGAAACCAACTTCTATGAAGTGAGTCCACGGGCATATATCGGCACCGTGCTGGAATTCGATCCGAAACAGTCCGAACAGAACCTTCGCACCGGTTACTACGACGGAATGCGTCTGCTCTACGGGCTTGCCGGAAAAGACTACTATATCGACCGCTCCTATTCCGAAGAGAATGCCTACAGCCTGCTGCTCACTTTCACGGAGACCTTTCTCTCCTCCTCTGGTTCGAAAGCCACACTGCGGGAGATCAATGAAAAGATCCTTCCCAAGATCGCTTCTCGCGCCAAAGCGGGCGGCAATGACTATTATGATCTGCTGATCAGCGCGCTGGAAGTCGCCGCGAAAGAAGCGGGGATCGAGCAGATGCAGATCTATACCGAGGACGAACTGATCTCCCGCGTTCTAGCATGCTATCCGCTGAGCGACGGCGTTCTTCCGAGGGGCCTCCAGTCGCGGCTCCTGACATTTCTGGAGGATAATTTCAGATGACGGAACAGATCCCGGAGGTCCTCAGAGACCTTCTGACCACGCGTTACCCGGACGACGCGGAACGGATCCTGCAGGGCTTTGGAGCCAAGCGGGATACCACACTGCGTGTCAACCGGCTGAAAGAGACCGCGGACGGTCTCCGCTCCGAACTGGAAAACGCCGGCATCCCGGTCCGTCCCGTATCCTGGTACGCGGATGCGTTCCGTATCCCGTCCGGACAGGAGAACGCGATCCGCGCCATGTCCGCTTACACTGACGGGCATCTGTATCTTCAGAGTCTCTCATCCATGATCCCGCCTGTCCTATTGGATCCCCTTCCGGGAGAAGACATCCTGGACATGTGTGCCGCTCCGGGCGGAAAGACTACACAGTTAGCATCCCTCTCCGGCGGAAAATCCAACATCACTGCGGTGGAGAAAGACCGGATCCGTGCGGATCGGCTTCGCTATAATCTGCAGCGACAGGGTGCGACCCGTGTCCCCGTACTGCAGCAGGATGCGCGGAAACTGGACGATCACCTGCGTTTTGACAAGATCCTTCTGGACGCGCCGTGCAGCGGCAGCGGCACAGTGCTTACCTCGGACCCGAAGACCAGCCGTGCCTTTTCCGCGGAACTGGTCCGCAACTCTGCACGCCTGCAGTCCGAACTCCTTCGGAAAGCCGTCCGTCTGGTCAAGCCGGGTGGAATCATCGTCTATTCCACCTGTTCCGTTCTTCCGGAAGAAAATGAGCGCGTGATCCTTCCTTTCCTGGAAAAAGGAACGCTTTCTGTCATTGCCCGCTCCGAGCCGGATCTTTCTGGACATCTGCTTCCCTGCGAAGTGCCCGGCGCGTTCCTTGTCTGTCCTGATGCGGAATATGAAGGATTCTTTGCAGTCTGTCTGAAGAAAAACTGACTTTAACCCTCAAAAAGACCGTGCGGCT
>CAMKDB010000071.1 GCA_946411155.1 uncultured Faecalibacterium sp. | reverse complement strand
AGTCGAGGATATCGATGCGCTCGGCCACAAGTGGGGAGAACCCGAATGGACCTGGGCTGAGGACAAGAGTAGCGCGACGGCGACGTTCGTCTGCGGAAACGATGAGACCCATACAGAAGAAGTCACAGCGACAGTAACGTCCGAAACGACGGATGCGACCTGCGAAAACGCGGGGAAGACCGTCTATACGGCGGCCGTTACCTTCGAAGGCAAGACCTATACCGATACGAAAGAGGTCAAGATCGATGCGCTTGGCCACAAGTGGGGCGAACCGGAATGGACCTGGTCTGATGACAAGAGCACCGCGACCGCATTCTTTACCTGTGAAAATGATAGGACCCACACGAAACTGGTGGCAGCAACGGTAACATCCGAGACAACGGATGCTACCTGTGAAGCGGCTGGCAAGATCATTTTCACAGCGACAGCGGTCCTTGACGGTAAGACCTATACGGCAACAGAAGAAGTTGTTCTTCCTGCACTTGGCCATGACTATGGCGAGCCGGAATGGACCTGGGCTGAGGACAAGAGCAGCGCGACGGCGACGTTCGTCTGCGGAAACGATGAGACCCATACAGAAGAAGTCACGGCGACAGTAACGTCCGAGACGACGAATGCGACCTGCGATACCCCAGGGAAGACCGTCTACACGGCGACCGTTACCTTCGAAGGCGAGACTTATACCGATACGGAAGAAGTCGCGATCGAAGCACTTGGACATGATTACGGCGAGCCTGTCTGGACCTGGTCGAAAGATTACAAGGTAGCTGCAGCAGTATTTACCTGCAACCGTGATTCGTCTCATGTTCTGACGATTTCTGTCGCAACAACCGAAGAACGGACCGAGCCGAACTGCGAGACGGATGGCGTGATCAAACACACAGCAAAAGTTACGCTTGAAGGCAAAGCGTATACTGACGTATTTGAAATCCCGATCCCGGCAATCGGCCACGATTACAGCGGTGAGCCTGATTGGATCTGGGCAGAAGATGGCAGCACCGCAGTTGCAAAATTCACTTGCAAAAACGATGCTACGCATGTGAAGAAAGTGGATGCGGTCGTTTCCTCTGATGTGACAGAGGCTACATGTGAGAACGACGGACATGGAACCTTTACCGCTACAGTCAGTTTCAATGGAGAAACATACACCAGCGTGAAGGAACTGACTTATCCGGCAATCGGTCATAAGTGGGGAGAACCGGTCTGGACATGGGCGGATGACTATTCCAGCGCAACTGCGACATTCATCTGCGAAAATGACAAGACTCACGTGAAAGTGGAGAATGCGACCATCACATCCGGCCCCGGAGAGGACGGAACGGAATATGTCGCTACGGTCGAGTTCGAAGGAAAGACATACACTGATACGAAGACGGATCTGTATGATTTCTATCTGAACAAATCCGAGACGATGATCCTTCTTAAAGAATCTGAGACATTGATCCTGACAAGTTATACGGATGACGTGACCTGGGAAAGCGATAACGAGAAACGTGCGACAGTTGACCAAAACGGAAAAGTATCCGCGAATTATCCCGGCCATGTTACCATCACTGTCAAATCGAATGATGGAAAGCATTCCGCGTCCTGCGTTGTGCTTGTCCTGTTCAACGACGTGACAAAGCCTGCGGATTATTTCTTCACTCCTGTCTACTGGGCAGTTGAGCAGGAACCTCAGATCACGACCGGCTACACCAACAGTGACGGAACTTTGACAGGAGCTTTTGGTCCGAAAGACTTCTGCACACGCGGTCAGATCGTAACGTTCCTCTGGAGAGCTGCAGGATGTCCGGAAGTGACCCCGACTGCTGCAACCACATTCAAGGATGTCAAAAAGAACATGTACTACTACAAGGCAGTTACATGGGCAGCGTCGAAAGGAATCACGACGGGTTATATGGCGTCCAACGGTAAACCGTCCGGTAAGTTTGGACCAAACGATTACTGCACCCGTGCACAGATCGTAACATTCCTGTATCGTTATGCAGGAAGTCCGGCTGTCACGCCTACTGCAGCGACGACATTCAAGGATGTCAAGAAAGGCATTTACTACTACAATGCGGTTACATGGGCTGCACAGAGTGGCATCACGACAGGTTATTCTGATAATACCGGCGCACCTTCCGGTGTGTTCGGGTCGGACGATACTTGTACAAGAGGTCAGGCCGTAACATTCCTGTACCGTTACATCGAGGGATAATCCACATTTGAAATGAAAAAACGGCGGAGGGAAACCTTCGCCGTTTTTCATTTGAGTTCATCTGTGCATGTGCTGTTTTCGTCAATTATCTGTTCAGGCAGGAAATGTGTATGATTCAGGAAACCGATGCTATAATTATCAAAAAACGAGTGGGGTATTCTTATGGCGGTAATGCTGATTCTAGTTGACGGAATGAGACCGGATTCAATTAATATGAGTGAAACTGCCCAAACTCTTCGAAAAGAGATGGCATATACCCTGGAAGGGTCAACTGTTTACCCTTCCGTCACGCTGCCTTGTCATGTGTCTCTGGTTACCAGTAATGAGCCCGATGTTCATGGAACTACGACAAATGTTTTTGTCCCATGGCCTGAGTCAGTTTCAGGACTATTTGAAGTACTGGCAAAAAACCGAAAAAAAACGGGATTCTTCTATAACTGGGAAGAACTCCGAGATCTTGCACTTCCGGGCTCGATTTCTCATACAGCCTATTACAAGCCCTCCGATTTTCCTGATGGGAGGACAAACGATCTGTGTGCGCGTGATGCGGCGGAATACTGGTCGGAAGAAAAACCGGATTTTATGTTCCTGTATCTAGGAAACGTTGACTATGTCGGTCATGCTTTCGGTTGGATGAGCGATGCTTATGTCAAGGCGGTCGAGCAGTCTTGGCGCATCATTCGGGATATGAAAGAGATCATGCTTCCAGACGATACACTGATCGTTACAGCAGATCATGGCGGACATGGCTACGAGCACGGATCGAGAATGGACAGCGACATGATGATTCCACTTGCAGTCATGACGTTAGGAAGTGAGAAGTACCAGATCAGGAAAAATGCTTCTATTATGGATATTGCTCCTACAATTACAAAATTATTAAGAATTGTTCCGGATTCAAGTTGGAAGGGAATTTCGCTGATTTGAAAGAACTGTTGAGCAGAACGGATCGGATTAAGTATCTTTTCACAGTTACTTATTTTGCCAGTTATCTGACCCGTACGAATTTTGCGGCGATTATATCTGAAATAGAAACAGAAACCGGTTATACAAAGGCAGCTCTTGCTCTTTGTGTGACAGGGCTGTTCTTTTCCTATGGGTTCGGACAACTGATCAGTGGGTACCTCGGTGACCGGATTCTTCCCAAATCACTTGTGTTTGCAGGTCTTCTGTCCAGTTCAATGTGTAATCTTCTGATGCCTCTATGTGGAAAACCTGTCCTGATGGCGCTGCTATGGACGATTAACGGTTTCTTTCAGGCCTTCCTCTGGCCACCGATTGTTCTTTTGCTTACGATTCTGGTGGAGGAGAAAGAGTATCAGAAAGCGGTGATGATGGTCAATTCAGGAGGGAGTGTGGGCTCAGTCTGTGTTTATCTCCTTTCTCCGTTGCTGATGGCGGTATATGGATGGAAATCCGTCTTTCTGTTCTGTGGAATACTGGGCATGGCTGTATCATTTCTCTGGCTTTTCTGCTGCCCGTCTGTCCGTCCGACTGTGATCCATAATGAGATACATGGCAGGACGGACATCAAGGGTATCCTTACAGTTGAGATGATCGGTATTCTGATTGCGATTGTAATTCAGGGTGCTCTGAGGGACGGCATATCGACTTGGATGCCGACGAATATCGAAGAGACTTTCCATCTAAACGGGCTGCTTTCTGTTTTGAGTGGAGCAGTTCTCCCCCTTTTCAGCACAGTAAGTTTCCGTGTCGCGCTCTATATCCATAAAAAATGGTTCAGGAATCCAGTGACCTGCTCAGCGGTGCTTTTCTTCGCAGCGGGTATCACGACGGTGCTGCTGACGATTTTCTCGGATGTCAATGCGATTCTTTCGGTCGTTCTTTTTACACTGGTGTCCGGATTTATGAACGGGATCAATTTGATGCTGGTTTCTCTGCTCCCTTCATATTTTATCAGGACAGGCTCAGTGTCAACGATCTCTGGAATGATGAATTCCTGTACATATGTGGGAAGTGCGGTGGTGACTTACGGTATCGGTACGATTGTTGATCAAACCGGATGGGAACTTGTTACACTGATATGGTGCCTTGCCGCGATAGCGGGATGTCTGATTTGTCTCATCTCTTCCAGAACGAAATGGAGCAGGGAGTGGTTCACGTCCTGATGAAAATAGAACAGAACTGAATTATTGGATGATTAGATCTGATCCTTCGGACCAGGTCTTTTTTATGTTCAATGTTCCAAGGTGTATGCGATGGTAAAAATGGACAAAATCCATTTGTCTGCATTCTGTATTTTCGGCATTGATTGGCGCGGAGAAGTATCTGTTTTAGTTGAGGATTTGCCAAAAAAGAAGTAAAATTAGTATTAATGGGGGAATTGGTTTAATACCAAAAAAGAGAGGAGATTTTATCTTTATGCTGTCATTAATCGTAGTCATGGGTATTGTGATTGCGCTGTTGGCCTTTGCTTATGCAGCATGGCTTTTTACTTGGGTGAAAGCGCAGCCACAGGAGAACAAGACGATCACCCGCATCAGCGGCTTGATTCAGGAAGGTGCCCGCGCCTTTTTGAACAAACAGTATGCGCTTCTGTTTAAATTCGCGCTTCTGGTATCCTTGATCATTCTGGTCATGCTCCCTAACCCAATCTGGAAAGGGTTCTCAATCAGCAATGTCTTCATGGCATTGTCTTACATCGCAGGTACCCTGTTCTCCGCTTTTGCAGGTAAGATTGGTATCGAGGTCGCTACTTTGGCGAACGGCCGTTCTGCAGAAGCTGCCAAGAAGGGAATAAAACCCTCGTTTATGGTTGGATTCCGCGGTGGTGCTGTCATGGGCATGGCAGTCGTTGGTGCTTGTGTTTTCGGGGTTTGCCTCGTCTATCTGCTTCTTGGCGATCCTCAGGCTATCCTTTGCTTCAGTTTCGGTGCCAGTTCTCTGGCGCTGTTTGCCAAGGTAGGCGGCGGCATCTTCACCAAAACTGCTGATATTGCTGCAGACCTTACCGGTAAGGTCGAACTCGGCATCCCCGAAGATGACCCGAGAAACCCTGCCGTTATCGCTGACAACGTTGGTGACAACGTCGGTGACGTTGCGGGCATGGGCGCTGACTTGTTTGACTCGAACGTTGCTTCTCTTGCCGCTGCGATCGTCATCGCTGCGAAACTGGATGCTACTTCTTCTTTTAACAAGAACGTTGCTACCGTATTCTGCTATGCCGCTCTCGGACTGCTCGCTTCCATCCTCGGTGTTATGACTGCTAAGATCGGCAAGCATGGCAACCCGACAAAAGCACTGAACTCCAGCACCTATGTGACGACGGCGATCTATGCAGTTCTTACGGCAATCGCGACAGTTGCTTTTGGCTTCCGCTGGGAGATCTGGGCTGCCTGTGTACTTGGCCTTCTCGTCGGTGTCATTATCGGTATCACCACAGACTACTTCACAGATGATACCAAGAAACCGGTCCACATGGTTGCTCATGCATCCCACAGCGGTCCTGCGTTTACGATTCTATCCGGTATTTCTTACGGATTCCTGAGCACCCTTCCGGCAATGGTCGGAACCGGTGTATCCACCATGGTTTCCTATAAACTCTGCCAGGGGATCGATGCGGCATATTCTGCAGATTATGCATTGTTCGGAATCTCGATGGCTGCTGTCGGTATGCTTTCCATCGTCGGTATGATTGTTTCCAATGACGCTTATGGTCCGATCGTGGATAACGCCCGTGGTCTGGCTGAGATGGGTGAACTTGGCGATGAGGTCCTCGAGATCACTGATGAACTGGACAGCGCAGGCAATACTGTTAAAGCTGTTACCAAAGGCTTCTCCATTTCTGCTGCCGGTCTGACAGTTATCGCGTTGCTTGGCACATTCATGAGCGAAGTCAATACCGCCGCTGCTGAACTCGGCCTTGCGGGTGTTACCGGGTTCGATGTGATGGATCCGATCGTCTTCTTTGGAATGCTCGTCGGCGCTGCGATTCCTGCCGTATTCTCTGCTATGCTGATGCTCGGTGTTGACCGTAACGCACAGCGTATGGTCGAGGAAATCCACCGTCAGTTCAGAGAGATTCCCGGTTTGCGTGAAGGCTCTGGTGACCCGGATTACAACCGTTGCATCGATATTGCTGCGACCGGTGCGATTCATGAGCTGATTCCTGCCGGCCTTACGGCTATCGTTTCTACGATCGTTGTCGGTGTCATCGGTGGTGTCAACGCTATCGCCGGATTCCTGGTCGGTAACATTCTTAGCGGTCTGCTTCTTGCTCTGTTCATGTCCAATGCAGGCGGTCTTTGGGATAACGCTAAGAAGTTCGTCGAAGCTGGTAATGAAGGCGGAAAGGGCAGCGAAGCACATAAGGCAGCTGTTGTCGGTGATACAGTCGGCGATCCTTTCAAGGATACGGCTGGCCCGTCCATCAATACACAGATTACCGTTGTGTCTCTGATCGCTTCGCTTCTTTCCACGCTGTTCCTTACTTTCAGCATTTTCTAAGTATTTCCGTGGATTGATCAGAAAAATCAAAGTGCATGTTCCGATTTCGCGGAACATGCACTGTTTTTTTGTTTTGAGAAAGAACACCTGGGAAGAATCAGAGATATAAACAACTGTGACGAAACACCTGATGCCGGATTGCATCTATTGTGAATCTGCTTTCTGGAGGCGGAAATCGCATAGCTCGTTTCCGTATCCCAGGGTACCTTTCCGGATAAATCGGATTTCAGGGAGACCTCCATAGAAGGCATTGTCGCTGTCGCAGAAACTGCGGATCAGTTCAGGACAGCCCAATTCCTTGAGCGTTGTCTGATATGGACAGCCGAGAATCTCTAGGGAAACATGATCAGAAGATGGTTCATGATGAACAGAAACAAAACCATTCCCACATCCGTAAACTTTTCTGCAATGATCTGCCCACCAAAGGAAAAAAGAGTCAACACCGTCACGCCGTATTCTTGTTTTCAGCGCTTCCGAATCTGCGGCAGAAGCATCCGACTTCACAGCATGGATCAGAGGATAAGCTTCATCTGCGATCAAATCTTTCAGTGCCATATAGATGAAAGCAATCGGAACGATGTTGTCTTCAACATGGATAGCCTGTCCCTCAGGGAGACGGTCGTGGGTGTACCAGTATTCAGAGATCCGCGCTAGCGCATCAGAGAAAACTGCGTCTGCGGTTTCGCGCCCAAATCGTTCTTGGATTGCATCATAATAATGCTGTTTCCCTTTCAGAACAGACTCAGGTGTTCTGGTGTCTGAGATCATGAGTTTCCTTTCAAACTAGTTGAGATAGATTGACATCAGTCTCCGGCTCGGAAGATTTTCCTGCCGTCTTCTGTACGTTCAGGCTTTGGATTCTGTGCGGGAATAATATTGATTTCTTCCTCTTCTCCTTCTTCCTCTTCGTCCTCATCTTCTTCATCTGCGTATGACCGGCGCGTTCTGCGTGAAGTGCGCCTCGGAGCGGGGCGTTTTTCTTCTGGTCCTCGGATCGCTTCGATGAGGTCCCAGTTTAGAAGAAAATCAAAAAACGGCACGTCCTCAAAGTGTTCAAGGATCTTGAAGATGATTGCCGTAATGATCCAGGCAATCAGGGCACCAGCAAATCCCAGCACCAACCCGGCTATGCAGTCGGACGGATAATGCATCAGAAGATAACAGCGTGCAAAGCACATGCCTATCGGAAGAAGGAGCGTCCAATACTTCCGGTCTCTTTCTCCGGCAAAACCGAATCCGCAGGCAAATGCACTGGCGGCGGTGCAATGACCGGACGGGAAGGAGTAATCACTGTATTTCGTGATCTCAAACACTTCCCACCATTTCCTTATATCATCAAATGTTTCAAACGGTCTGGGACGCATGAACATATCCTTAACAATAATGTTTGAGAAAATCGCGCCGCACCCGATTGCTCCAAAGACGCATACTCCTATTTTGCGCGTGTTTTTGAAAAGCATCAGGACAAGGGCAATCACGAAAAGCACGATGCCGTCTTTCCCGATGAAACTCATCACTTTGGAAAAAGGGGTCAGGTAATTCGACCATTTCTCGCAGAAATCGTGCATGAAGACAAGCAGGTAATAATCGATACGTGTCAGAAGTTCCATTTCCTACGCCTCCAATTTCTATGTACACATTGTACTCCAAAAAGACAGCGCGTGGTAGAGATACCTGTCCCCCCCCTGAAAGACAGTTTTCAGCGTTTTCCACATCGTATTTTTTTGTTAGAATAGATTTGAATACAGACAAGAGGTTTTTGTTATGGGTACAAATCTGTTTCAGAGAATGCTATACAAGTCATTTTGCGTTTTGTTCGGGCTGCTGTATCTGTGGATCAGTTTTCTTTGCCTGACAGAAGGCCAGATTAAACCTCTCAGTATCACTGCGGTTATCTCTGTCTCAGCTGCAGTTTCGGTGATTTGCGTACTGTTTTACCGGTTTCTGTATCGCAGAGAAATGCGGAGAACGCCCGGCATCGGAAAAATGAACAGGGATATGCTGATCCTGATGGTGTTCTTCCTCATTTATATCCCGCTTCAGGTCTATATAGCGATCAACATGTATTCGACACCTGGAACCAGCTGGGATTTCAATGTCGTTGCCGGTCATGCTATGGACTACGCCAGATACCAGGGAGATGCATCCAGTTACCGTGATGTGATGAGCGACGGCGCAGCGTCGTATTTCAGTATGTGGCCGAACAATATCCCTCTGTATCTCCTTTTGGGAAAACTGTTCCGGCTTTTCGCAGGGACAGGTATCTCTTTGAATGCAGTTGGGATTGGTCTGAATATCCTTGCGATCGATATCTCCATTGCGTTTATGTATCTTTCGGTCAGGAAAGCCACCGGTACGATGTCAGCAGCCGCTGTTTCTCTGCTGCTCGCGTTGCTGCACATTCCGATGATGATCTATGTGCCGATCTATTATACGGATACGCTGACGCTTCCGTTTCCGATCATAGGGTTCTATCTTTGGCTCAGAGTCAAAGAATCTCTGGGCAATGAGAAGACCGGCCAGGCAGTGATCTACACAGCAGTCATGGCAATCCTGCTCGGTGCGGGAGCAATCCTGAAATTATCTGTGATATTTTTCCTCATCGCTTCCGCAGTGGACGGGCTCATGATGATGAAACTGAAAAAAAGTCTCCTGATCGTTGCCGTACTGCTGATCATCGGAATGACGGTCTATCTCGCAGGTTATCAGTTCTGTATGGATTCGGACATGGTCGTATCCGATAAGGAGGGCTGTTACATCCCGAAACTCCATTGGGTCATGATGGGACTGCAGGGAAAAGGGAATTACTTCGATCCGGATTATCAGTTGACGCTTTCCGTTCCGGAGGAGGCAAGAGATGATCTGGTGCGCTACATGATCCGAATGCGGATTGAGAGTTATGGTTTCAGCGGGATGGTGAAGCACCTTCACGACAAGATCGCTTTTGTTTGGGCGGAAGGCACGTATTATTCGTCGCTGAAGATTGATCGTAACCGTTATGCAGAATGCTGGATGGATCGTTATGTGAACTGGATGGGGGATCGGTTTGTTCCATATGCCGAATACTGTCAGGGATTGCTCTTAATCAATCTGCTGATGTTCGCAGTCGCTGCGTTAAGCATCGCATTTAACAAACCGAAGCGTAATCAGCTGATTCTGGTGGCATTGATCAGCATATTCGGACTGTTCCTTTTTGAATGTCTCTGGGAGGCAAGGAGCCGTTACATATTTAATTATCTGCCGGTATTTCTTACGGTTACCAGCACCTGTGCTGGCAACATTCTGAATGCCAGGAAAAAGTCAACTACTCACGAATGAATTCGCGAGCTTGTGCCTGCCCGGTGGTAATAGACGATCGTCTCCCACTTTTGGCGTAAGACAGCCTGATCCTTCTGCCGGAGCATCGGGACTGGCGGCACATC
>CAMKDB010000070.1 GCA_946411155.1 uncultured Faecalibacterium sp. | reverse complement strand
TCCTGTTCATCGGGATCCTGACGCAGGAAGTCCTGGCTTCCACGAAATCCGAAAAAGTCATCGGAACGTTCATCGATATCGAAGAGGCTGCCAAGGAAGTCGGTATCATCTGCGACAACTACCGCACCACCGATACCGACATGACGGTCCTGCTGACCCATATCGGTTATGAAAAAGACCTGGAACTGGCAAAACTGCTGGATCCGGAATGGGGCGTTGATCTGATACTGGGCGGTCACTCCCACACTTTCATGAATCAGCCGACCGTCGTCAATGGAGTGCCGATCGTTCAGGCGGGGACCGGGACCGATATCATCGGGCGCTTTGATCTGGAATACGACACGAAAGAAAAGAAACTGGCCTCCTGGAAATGGCAGTGCGTACCGATCAACGAGACCACCGCGCCGACCGACCCCATCATGGATCATCTTCTCAGCCGCTATCAGACCGAGACGGATTCCAAATACAAACGGGTCATCACCCGGCTCGCGCGGAAACTGACACACCCCTCCCGGGAACAGGAAACGGAGCTTGGCAATCTCTATGCGGATATCATGCAGGACGAATCCAGCTTTGACATCATGATGTTCGGCAGCGGTTCGATCCGCAAAAAGGAGCTCGGTCCCATCGTCGAATATCAGGAAATGCTGGAGAACACGCCGTTTGACGACGTCGTCTGGATGGTGGATTTCAACGGCGCTCAGTTCCGGCGTATGGTCCAGTATATCCTGCGTGATGACGCCTGGAAGGGCGATACCGAATTCTATCAGTTCTCCAGGGGCGTCCGGATCAAATACCGTAAGAGCACCCATACCATCGAGGAACTGAAATTCAACGGTAAGGATATCACATACGATCAGCACCTGCTGGTCGCCATCCAGAATTACCATTACAAAAATTTCGACGATTTCCTCGGCGTTCCTCTGGAGGACATCAAGAAAAACCGCAAGCCCCGGGTCGTCGCGACCTCGGTTAACAACATCGTGGAAGAATATCTCTCTACGCACAGCGGACTCGACGCCCACGTGGAAGGCCGCATCGAGATCGTGGAATGACTTGTTCTGCCGGATGAAGCAAAGAGACGTGACCGGCATTCACGTCTCTTTTTTAACCGCTTTTCTTTCCGGATTTGCCGGATACCCGAACACGTTCACGAACCGTCCCGGTCTCCCGCACCATTCCGCGCCTCTGTTGTCTTTCCATCAAAAAAGGCGTATTCTGTTCAAAGCATCTGAAAAAAAGGAAGTGATCATTCATATGCGTATAGGCGAATTCACTGACAGTTTCGTTCCGATCGTTGACGGCGTCGGACGGGTCGTTCTCGCATACAGCGAGCATCTCGGAAAAAGAGACAACGAGGTCTCCGTCATTGCTCCCATGGCCGACACAGGTTACCGGGGCAATTATCCCTTTGAACTGGTGGATTTCATCGCGGCGGATCTGCCTGCCGGATTCGAATGGAAAGCTGGCGTTCCTTATATCGATTCCCATTACCGCGCGAGAATCCGTGACATTAAGCTGGACATCCTCCACTCGCACAGTCCTTTCGTGACAGGTATCGAGGCGCTCCGGCTCGCGACGAAACGCGACCTTCCTCTGGTATCCACGTTCCATTCCAAATACTATGATGATTTTCTGAAACTGACGCACAGCGAAACCGTATCCAAGATCGGTGTCAAAACGGTCATTGACTATTATGACCAGTGTGATGAGGTATGGGCTGTCAGTTCCTCCACCGCTGAGGTTCTGGAGTCCTATGGCTACAAGGGCACGATCACCGTTATGGAAAACGGTTCAGACATGCTTCCGCCCGAGCTTCAGGGAGATCCGGCAGAACTGCGCAGACAGTACAATCTGCCGGAGAAACCCACCCTGCTCTTCGTCGGACAGATGAACTGGAAGAAGAACATCATGCTGATCCTGGACGCCGTGCGTCTTCTTCGGAATGAAGGAATGGACTGTGAACTGATCCTTGTCGGGATGGGGCCTGACAGCGATGAGATCAGGAACAAAGTCCGGGAGCTCGGTCTTGATCCGTGCACCCTTATCCCGGGGCATATGGACAACATCTCCATGCTCGACGGGTTCTACCGTCTGGCTGATGTCTTCGTGTTTCCTTCCATCTACGACAACGCCCCGATGGTCGTCCGCGAAGCTGCAAGAGCCGGTACGCCGCCGATCCTTGCAAGGGAAAGCAGCGCGGCTGAGATCGTACAGGACGGCGTGAACGGCAGGCTGTGCGAGAACGATGCCTCCGATCTTGCCCGTGTGATCCGGGAAATGCTCTCGGATCCGGAAGCCCTGGCAAAAATGGGTGAAGCCGCACGTCTCACGATCCCGAAGCCCTGGGACGCGATCATCGATAAGGTCGAAGCGCGTTACCGCTATCTGATCGAACACCATGAAGAGAAGAAGAATCCTCTGGAAAAAGTACAGGATTATATGCGGAACATTTCTCCTCTCTTCAGCAGACTCCTGTCCGATGACGACTGAACCATAAAAAAATTACTGCTGTCCGGTTCTTCCGGGCAGCAGTTTTCATATCTATTCTTTTTTCGGAGGATCAGAGGGCTTCGATCCTTCTTGCAAGATCCTCGAGATCGAATCCGTTCACCCGGTTCAGCGTTTCCAGATACTGTTCCATTTCCGGATTTGTCCCGGAAAATGTGCCGGCAATCGTTCCGGCGATGGTCGCCACGGTATCCGTATCGTTGCCGATATTGACACCGCCGATGATCGTCTTCATGGGATCACCGCCCGCCGCATAAAACAGGCCGAATGAGGCAGGAACTGCCTCCGCGGCGGAGAGTCCCGTGCCGATGACGTCCGCCAGTTCCTTCATCGTTCTTTCCATATCCCCGCTGAAGTGTTTCGCGATATCCACCGCAAGCAGGATCCGCTTGTAGACACTGGGACAGGCCAGTTCCTTCCCGATGCTCTTTCCGTACGCATCCCCGACTTCGGCGCCTTTCAGCGCCTCCCGGATCACGGAATCCAGCGTCGCGTCTTCATGCAATGCTTCGGCGACCGCCGCAGAGACCGCGCATCCGCCCGCCAGCGCCGTGGAATTGCCGTGAGTAGGCAGACAGATCGTGATCGCATTCTGGATAGCGGCACGGATATCGCCCTTGCTGCAGAGTCCGACCGGTCCGATCTTCATCGCACTGCCGTTGGAACCTTTGGAATTGTCCACAGTGAGGAATGCATTCTTTCCCGGATCGGCTTCTTCACCCCGGAGTTTTTTAACCGCGCCGACCGTAGTCGGTCCGGCAAGGACGAAGTATCTGCTTTCGGACCAGTTGACGAGCGCATCCTTTGCCGTAGACTCATCCACCGTGCCGCCGTGTGAGAGGATCGCTTCCGCAGTGTAATACGCAAGAGAAAAATCATCCGTAACGGCACCGGCCTCAAATCCGCGTGCGAACACATCGTCCGGCGGAGTCAGAAACTCCGTCACCAGTCCGCCGAAACGTTCCTTGATCTGATCCGTGCTTCTGGTCTCGGTCGGAGCACCCATCGCATCGCCAATGGCGCCGCCGAGAAGGCCGCCAAGTATTTTCCGGTACATCACATATCCTCCTGTATTCTCAAAGAAGCGGGCAGATACAAAGATCCTGCTGCTCTTTCAGTTTATCCTCCATACCGACGATGGAATAATTGCCTTCCGCAGCGAACTGTTCCCATACATCCAGATTCTCCAGGATCTTCTCTTTCGTCGTTCCCAGGATCTGACGGCGTTCCTCCAGAAGTTCCTCTTTTGTGATGCCGGAGAACCACATCCGGTCGCCGGCCGCACCGTCTTCTCTGGGGGTCCTCAGCGGTTCGTCGTCCGAAAGCGTAGAGATGATATATCCGTCCAGTTCCTCATCGCTCTCACAGAACGCCCTGAGATAATCCGCGATCCCCCCGGTAACAGCAAGAGATCTGGCAGGTTCGGGATCTCTGTAGGAATAGAAACTCACTCCGCCCCATGTGCTGGCGGAGACGCCGGTCCCATAGGCGCCGCCCTGGACCCGGATCATGTTCCACAGGAATCCGAGCGAAGCGATATTCGCCGCCACACGGATACTGCCGTCCACCGCCCTGTTCAGGAGAATACCCTTGGCGGAATAACTGGTCTTGGACGGGATCGGACAGCCCATATGAATCGGAAGAACGCTCTCATAGGACGCTTCCGCAGCGGCCGGTCCACCTTCAGGCAGAGCGCTGAGCAGTTTTTCCAGAGAGACCGGATGGGAAGCAGCGACGCTTACGACCAGCCGTCCGCGGCAGAACACCCTCTTTTTCATTTCCTCCATCAGTTCGATGAAAGGCGGCACCTCCGCGTCAAGATCCTGGACCATGGCATGCATCCTGCGGATCGCGGAATAGCCGGAGATCCGGTCTCCGAGCGCTGCCGTTGCGGAATAGCCCGCCATCGCGTTCCGGGCAGCAAGTGACTGTCCCGCACGCACTGCAAGCTGCTTGAATGATTCATCCGACTGGATCAGGATCTCCCGGATCTTGTCATCCTGCCGGAAGTCTGTTTTCGTCAGCACCTCAAGGATCAGATCCTGCGCCTCTTCCAGATTTGCCTCCAGCACGCTGCAGGCAACGGAGAGATAGGGCGTACAGGTCGCATTCTGTTTCTTCCGTGCCGAGACGTCCAGACCCACGTCCAGCCGTCCCACGGCGGACTTCATCCTTCTGAGCAGTTCCAGGGCGGAATAACGCTCCGTGGACAATCTGCCGAAGATGTTTCCCGCTCTGGCAATCAGGAACAGTTCGTCCGGAGAATAATCTGTCAGACGGAAGTACAGTTTGAAATGGATGACGCCGGGACAGGCGACCTCATGATACAGCACCTTTGTACCGCATTGTTCCTGTTCCTCAGTGGGAACCGTCCGGATCTGCTCATCGATCTCCGTGATCGGCAGTTTTGGCAGCGTTGCCAGCTGTTCAGGCGTATCCGGTGTCTGCTGCCATTCCGCAAGCGCACTGCACAGTTCTGCGTTCGCTTCTCTCTGCTGCAGGGTCCATCGGTCTGTCACAGAGGCAAGGCGCTCCGCCTCGTCCCTGCGCTCTTCCTCTCCCTGTGTGTAGGATGGAATGCCATGTATGATGACCCAGTTGGGATTGTCCACGATCACTTCCCGGAGCAGTCGCTCCATCGTACCATCATCGATCATGGCGCGCACTTTGGCGAAATCCTCCCGGAACAGCATGTACATCATGGGATCTCCGCCGTACAGCCATGCACCGGTCGCGCTGAGGCAGTGATCCAGTCCAAGAGGTTCATCCGGTTCCAGAAGCCGGAACTCCATCAGGTTTGCGGTTGCGTGCAGTTCCTCGCGGTCCAGCCCTTTCTCCAGCTCCGCGCGTGCAGTCTCCCGGATCAGTTCCAGAACTTCATCCGCTTTTCCCTGAACCATGTTGCGAATGGACATCTCCAGATATGACTGCTGCATCGAATCCTCGATATCGACCGAGATATCCTCGATCAGGCCGGAGGAAAGAAGCGCACGCTTTACCGGAGACTCATTGGCATCGAACAGGACATTTTTCAGGATACTGACGGCCATATTTCTTGCCCGTTCCTTCCAGTCTCCGTACAGGATCCCCACCGAAAGGTATTCCCGCTTTTCAATCGGTTCCTCCCTGGGGAGTTCATAGGAAACGGTGCCCTCTGCCGGGTGGGCGTTGACATACGGGATCTCGAAGCAGTCATCCTGTTTTTCAAAGCGGGAGAGATATGACCCGATCAGTGCGAAAGTCTCTTCCGCGGGAATACTTCCGTCCAGGAAGATCCTGGCATTGGACGGATGGTAGTATTTCCGGTACATCCGGATAAACTGCTCATATGTCAGATCCGGGATGCAGGCAGGTTCACCGCCGGAATTGTATTCATAGCACGTCCCTTTGAAGAGCAGTTCCTGTAACTTCTGGGAAAGGATCCGGTCGGGGCCGCTCATCGCGCCTTTCATCTCGTTGAATACCACACCGTTATAGCCGTAACCGTCTTCTGTCTCTTCGATATGCCAGCCTTCCTGATAGAAGATGTTCGGATCCTGAAGGATCCTGGGCGCGAAGACCGCGTCCAGATAGACGCCGGTCAGATTCAGGAAGTCCCTGGTGTTTCTACTGGAGACCGGATACATCGTCATATCCGGGAACGTCATTGCATTAAGGAAAGTATTCATGGAAGTCTTCAGCAGTTCCACGAAGGGTTCCCGGACCGGATACTTTTCGGAACCGCAGAGCAGAGAATGCTCAAGGATGTGGAAAACGCCTGTGCTATCTTCAGGCAGTGTCTTGAAGAATATGGAAAACAGTTTGTTTTCCAGCCCGTTGTCCATCCACACGACCTGAGTGCCCGTCCGGTCAAAGACGAGTTCCACCATCCTGCCCGTGATCTCTTCCGAGGTCCGGATCCGTGTCACTGTGAATCCGTTGTATCGTTCACCGATGCGATCAAACATGTTTTGTTCCTGCTTTCTTTTGTGTATCTGTTCCATTATATGACGGAATGCCCCTCCTGGGACAGTACCACGTCCAAAAACCGCGGAATGCTTTTGGCATCGGTGCTGTTTTCTGCTATGATGAAACCATTACAGACCGGAGCGTAGATTCGTCATGAGCAATATCGAAAAAAAGATTCTCTCCTTTCTGGAGAAGCATATCCTATGGATCGCGGGAGCCATTCTGCTGTTCCTCTCCCTGCTGGCAAGAAAGAACGTTCTTTTCTTTCTCAGCGGGGATATGAAGGCGTACCTGATCTCCTGGTATTATCAGATCCTGGATCACAAGGGACTGCCGTCTCTGGCGCACCGGATCGGGAATTACAATATCCCGTACCATTTCCTGATGGCGCTGATCTCCTACTGGAAAGGCGAAGCAATGTACCGGATCAAGTACCTGTCCATCGCCTTCGATTATCTTCTGGCGTTTGCCTGCATGCGGGTCGTAATGACTGCTGTACCGAAGAAACAGTCCAACCGGAACCTGCTGGGCTTCTGCACATTCTTTCTGGTGCTTGCCCTGCCCACCGTCTTTTTGAATTCTGCCGTCTGGGGCCAGTGTGACGCGATCTTCACTTCCTTCCTTGTGCTCAGCGTACTCTGGTTCCTCCGGGAAAAGCCCTGGCTGGGCATGGTCTTCTATGGGCTGGCTCTGTGTTTCAAACTGCAGGCGATCTTTCTGCTTCCGGCCGTACTGCTCTACTATTTCTGCAGCAGGAAATTCTCCGTTCTGAATTTTCTGATCATCCCGGGCATGATGGTGCTTACCTCCCTTCCGGGCGTCTATTACGGCAGAAGCATCTTCGATTTTCTCGAGATCTACAAGGAGCAGACTATCACCTATCCCTATCTGACGATGGACTGTCCCAATATCTACTGCTTCGTTCCGAACGAATACCGGCTCTTCTCCCTGCCCGGCATTATACTCACCCTGGGCATCCTGCTTACCGGATATCTCTTCATCATCCGGTATCAGCAGAAAAAACCTTACGGATTCGCCGACTATCTCCGTTTCGCGATCTGGACCTCTTACACCTGCACCATGTTCCTTCCTGCCATGCATGAACGCTACGGCTTCCCCACTGAGATCCTTCTGGTCGTATACACGCTGGTATTCGGGGAAATGTTTTTCGAATCCGCTGCTCTGATCGTCATCGCGGTCCTGGCGTATGTTCCGTTCCTTCTGGACTTCACTCCCGTGCCGCTCACGGTCGTGGCGGTCTTCAATATGGCGATGTACTGCCTGATCAGCTGGAAATTCTTCCAGCGGTCGCTGTCCCCGCGCGTCAAAGCGATGAAATGACGTCATGAATACAGAAATCGGCGGATGCTGCTCTTGCTTGCAGCATCCGCCGTTCATTATCCGGTTTTCAGGCCAGCTGCAGCGCGGACAGCACGATCAGGATAAACAGCGCTCCGGGAAGGATGCGCCAAACCAGTCCGATCATTCCCGCTGCGAGGGAAAGCGCCGCGCAGCAAAGCGCGAGTCCGAAGAGGATGCCCGCCAGTTTTCCGGCGATGCGGAATACCAGCTTCGTTGCCTCATAGATCAGTCCCAGTACGAAAAAGAACAGAATCATCGTCGTGTCCTCCTTTTTCAGCTTTCATCGTTATCCGTTCTGCGGATATCGGGGTTTCCTTTCTCATCGAGAAGCGGTGTGATTCCGGCGCCGTAACCGTCTTTGACGAACAGGTACCGCATACCGGTCTGGGTGTCCTCAAGGATATCGTACTCCCTGAGAAATCCGCTCTGCTCATAGATCACCTGGAAGCGATCGTTCTTCTGCATATTGTTTCTTGCCATTTTCTTTTCCTCCGTTCCGTAATATCAAGTCGTTTTGTCTGCCGGTGCATTCACTGATAATTGCGCAGTTCCCGGATTACCCGTTCCAGACTGCTGATCGTGTTGTCGATCCTCCTTCTGGTCTCATGGATGCGGGACTGGACGATCAGGTCCGCAAGCGGACCGTCAAAGAAGAAATCCGCAAATGTGAGAAAATCATCGATCTCATCACGCATATCGGGGATATCGCGGATATCTCCCAGTTCCGAGCGGAACCGTTCAATCTCCTGTTTCGCCTGATACAGGTACCCGGACGCGTCACTGAGATTGGAATGTTTCATCAGACCCGAGAACCATCTCCCGCCCAGGAGATCCATGATGCCCCAATCGGAGGCACTGTCCAGTTTGCGGTTCGCGAGATAGAGGCTGTCCAGCGCCCTGTTTCCCGCCGCGATCGCCTCGCGGACTTCTTTTTCTCTGTTGTACATGCTCTGTTCCTCCTTTTTCGTCACGGTCCGGGTGTAACAAAAAAGACCTTCACCGTGACCTGTTGTCACGATAAAAGTCTTGCGGTCTCACTTGATACGGGAACCGTTCCGGTTCCGGTATGACGGTTTCAAGATCACCTTCCGGTGTTCCGCTACTCCCCTTTATCTTGTGAGTTTAGAGTACTACTTCCCAAACGCTTTGTCAAGGTAAAGTGTTAAAGATTCATAGATCGTTCACAATACGCTTCGGATCTCCGTGATCCTGCCGTTCTCCATCAGCGCGACCCTGTCCGCAAGAAAAGCGATGTCCTCCCGGTCATGGGTGACAAGAAGCGCGGTGGTCCCGGTTTCCTGAAGGATCACACGGATCTGCTCCCTTGCCGTGCTTCTGAGCGCCTCATCAAGCCCCGAAAACGGTTCATCCAGCAGGAGTACTGCGGGACGCCGTGCGATCGCCCTTGCAATGGCGACCCGCTGCTGCTGACCGCCCGAGAGTTTATTGGGGCGTTCTTCCAGCAAATCAGAGATCTGCAGCATCTCCGCTGCCTCTTCCACACGCTTTTCTTGTTCTTCACGCGAAAGACGGGGACGCAGGCTCTCCAGCGGAAAACGGATATTCTTCCGGACGCTCATATGGTTGTACAGACCGTAGTCCTGGAAGACCATGCCGGTCCCTCGCTGTTCCGGAGGAAGCGCGGTCACCTCTTTATTCCCGAAATAGATCCTGCCGCTGTCCGGATTCTCCAGTCCGCAGATCAGTCTCAGCACTGTCGTCTTCCCGCACCCGGAAGGACCGAACAGTGCAGTGACTTTCCCGTCCTGAGCGGTCAGCGTCAGGTCGTCGACTGCAGTAACCACGCCGCGTCCGCTGTCAGACGAGGTTTCAAAGCGTTTTGTCAGATGTTCGATACGGATCTCCACGGGACGCCCTCCGTTCTGTTTCACTCTTTGTATTGTAGCATCCGCGCGGATTCCTGTTAAGGGTCCGGTTCGACTTGCCGTTTCTTTACTGTTCCTTGAGGCAATGCTACACTTGTCTGAGGAAAGGGCAGTCATATGGAACAGAAAAAAACTCTTTGGACCAAAAACTATACCACAATCATCGCAGCGACCGTGCTGGGCTGTATCGGCAATGTCGTTGCCGGTTTTGCGCTGTCTTTCCTCGTATTCGAGGAAACTCATTCCACTCTGGCTTCCGCACTGCTGTTTTCGATGCAGATGCTGCCGGGCGTCGTTCTTCCGCTTCTGGTCTCCCCGGTTCTTGACCGGTATCCGAGGAAACCGTTCCTGGTCTTCTTCGACTTCATTTTCGGTGGACTCTACCTGCTCGCGGGGCTTTGGCTGAAATTCAAGGAATTCAACTACATCGAGTACCTTCTGGTTTCACTGGTCTTCTCCATCATCGCATTCCTGGACGAGATGTCCTACAATGCGCTGTTTCC
>CAMKDB010000069.1 GCA_946411155.1 uncultured Faecalibacterium sp. | reverse complement strand
ACATCGTCAGAGCCTGAAAGCTCGGCATCGGAACCGGAAGTTCATCCGGCCGTGTTGGTCGCATACTTTTCCGCGACCGGTACCACGAAGGGAGTCGCAGAAAAGATCGCATCCATTACCGGCGGCGATCTCTATGAGATCCAGGCTGCAGAGCCCTATACCTCAGACGACCTGAATTATAACGATAAAAACAGCCGTTCCACGAAGGAACAGAATGACAAGAGCGTCCGTCCTGAGATTGGAAGTGCGGACATTTCCCTTGATGGCTATACGACTGTATATCTTGGTTTCCCGATCTGGTGGGGCGAAGAACCGCGGATCCTGGACACGTTTGTCGAGAAATACAGTTTTGAAGGGATCACAGTGATCCCTTTCTGCACTTCCGCCAGCAGCGGGATCGGCAGAAGCGGACCCAACATGGAAACTCTTGCCGGCGCAGGTGCCTGGCTGGATGGGAAACGATTCGGCGGAAATGTGTCTGAGGATGATCTGCGGACATGGATTGAAGGACTGGAGTGAAAAAAGTGAGTAAAAAGGGGAAGGGATCATGTCCAAGGCAAAAACGAACAACAGCATAAAGAGGGTCGTGGACATTGCCATGACCGTCCTTCTTCTCTTCCTCATGGCCTATCAGGTCACGGGAGATAAGATCCATGAATGGATCGGCGTCGGGATGACGGTCCTAACTGTCATTCATCAAATCCTGAACCGGAAGTGGTACGGTGCGTTTACCAAAGGAAAATACAATCCATATCGTTCAGTTGTGACGGTTATGAATATCCTTCTTCTTCTCAGTTTTGCGCTGACTGCCTTCAGCGGCATGTCCATGAGCGGCTATGCGGTTCCCTTTCTTTATGGCATGGCACCGGTTTCTTTTTCCCGCAGGACGCATCTGTCCATGTCGTACTGGTCTTTTGTGCTCTTGGGGCTCCATCTGGGCATGCATATTCCGGTAATGACCGCGGGTTTAAAACTGAAAAACAGGATGAAGAATATCCTGACGGGCATTTTTACTCTTTTCGGGGGAATCGGCATGGGCTTTTTCCTCCGGAACAGATTGCCTGACTATCTGTTCCTCCGTGTGCCGTTCGCTTTACTGGACTATGAGAAAGCGGGATGGCTGGTCTTTCTTGAAAATCTGCTTATTCTTTCATTCTGGGCATTTATCGGAAACGGAATAGCAGTGATTTTTCGGAACTCTGCACTGAAAACGGAGCCGAAAGAGGATCAGATTCGCTGATGCTGGACAGAAAAACAGATCTCTTCCACAAAAAAGCCCTGCCGTATGGGAACGGCAGGGCTGGTGTTTTTTGGGATAATTCAGTGCAGGTCTTTGACGTAAATGTCTCCCTGCTTCCGGAAACCGGTGGCATTGAGATAATCCATATGGTTCTCCACCGGGCCGGTATAGGATACGGTCTTGTAGCCGCCTTTGGCGAGCATGGAGAACAGATATTTGCCGACGGAGAAATCGCGGTACTGGGGGATCGTGTAATCCAGGATCAGTTCCAGATTCTCTCCTTCATCTTTGCCGAAGGAGATGCCGACCGGCTTTCCGTCGCAGCTGATGAGGTAGGCGCGGTCCACGACGTTGGGATCCAGCGTCGCGCCGGGGAAGGTGGTGCTGATATCATCCCTGTACTTGCTGAGCAGGTAGCAGAAATAGCAGTCGTCCGGGCGGACAGGAGTCAGGTCATAGACTTTTTCCGCCTTGCGCATCTTCCACAGGAAATAGAGGTTGATGGCGACGAGGCAGAAATTCATGACTGCGGTCGGGTAGGAATGGATGATCAGGGCGTAGATCGCGAAGATGACGCTGCCGACCGTGTTGACGATCCGCAGTTTTACGACGGATGTGAGAAGGAACGAGACCAGGACCAGAGCGGAGCCGAGGTAGCCGAACATCTCGATCAGTGTGGCGGGATTCATGGACACTCTCCTTACATAATTGATGGTTATCTTTTGACTGCATTGTACCACAAGCGGGGTAATATCACCAGCGGGCCAGATGTTTGCAGATTGTTCAAATATCTGTGATAATATGGGAGAAAACCACGAAAAGCGAGATGAGGAAACATGTCAAAGCCCAATATTATGGTCGTGGATGACGAGAAGAACATCTGCGAACTGATCCGTCTTTATCTGGAAAAAGAAGGTTTCGATGTCACCATCGCGAACAACGGCTCGGACGCCATCGCGATGATCCGCCAGAATCACCCGGATCTTGTCCTGCTGGACATCATGATGCCCGTGATCGACGGTTGGGAAGTCTGCCGGCAGGTCCGTGAGTTCTCCCAGGTCCCGATCATCATGCTGACTGCCAAAGGCGAGACCTTTGACAAGGTCATGGGTCTGGATCTCGGCGCGGATGATTACATCGTCAAGCCCTTCGATACGAAGGAAGTCGTCGCTCGCGTCAAGGCCGTCTTGCGCCGTACGACGCCGGAAGAGAATAGCGGCGAGGTCTCCTATGACAAACTGGTCGTCAATATCGACCGGTACGAACTGCGCGTGGACGGCAAGGTCATCGACACGCCGCCCAAGGAACTGGAACTGCTCTATCATCTGGCAAAGAACCCCAACAGGGTATACACCAGAGACCAGCTGCTGGACGAGGTCTGGGGATTCGAGTATTTCGGAGACAGCCGGACCATCGACGTGCATGTCAAGCGGCTGCGTGAAAAACTGGAAGGTGTCTCGGACCAGTGGTGCCTGAAGACCGTCTGGGGCGTCGGATATAAGTTCGAGGTGAAGTAAGACTTGCGCAACGGTCTGTTCAAACAGTATTTCTCCATCTTCATGGTAACGCTGCTTTCCTGTACGGCGTTGCTGGGTCTTGCTTTGCTTGCGTTTACCGGCATGAACTACACCTCCCAGCGACAGGAACTGCTCGCCGGGATCGTGTCCAGCACGGCGGAAACGGTGCCGGATCTGTGGAAAGGCGGAGAGGTCGGAAGAGACCTGCAGGAATATCTGCGCGACCGTTCCGGTGCTTCTGCCGGTATCAGCCTTTTTGTGACGGATCCGTCCGGCGCGATCCAGTTCTGTACGGAAGCGGAATGCCATCACGGCGAAAAGGTCGCCGGCAGGGTGGTGGATCTGATCCGTAAGGACAAATCCTATTTCGCTGTAGGATATTTTTCCGGTCTGTTCCGGAACCGCGGAGACTACACCTACGGCAAGGCGATACTGAACGGCGACGTCATCGTCGGTTATCTCTTCGCCTCCACGCCGGTCGGTCCTTTGTTTTCCTATCTGGGGGAGACCCTGTTCAGTTACCTGTTCTCGGCAGGCGTGATGCTGCTAGGCGCGTTCGTCGTGATCTATACGGCGACGCTTCGCCTTACCGCACCGCTTCAGGAGATGAGTAAGGCTGCTGAGAGTTTCGGACGCGGGGATTTCTCCGCCAGGATCAATGTCAGCGGCGACGACGAGATCGCCGTGCTGGCGGATTCTTTCAACAAGATGGCGGAATCGCTGGATGAATTCGAGCAGAACCGGCGCTCTTTCGTGGCGAACGTCTCTCACGACCTGAGGACGCCGATGACCACCATCGGGGGCTATATCGACGGGATCCTGGATGGTACGATCCCGAAGGAAGAGGAGAACCGGTATCTGGAAATCGTCTCCGGCGAGGTCAAACGCCTCTCCCGCCTGACGTCCTCCCTGATCTCCGCCATGCGTGTGGAAGAACAGAACACCGAGGTGACGCTCACGTCCGTGGACGCATGGGAACTGATCCTGAACATCATGTTCAATCTGGAAGGGCGCATCGAGGAGAAGAAACTGTATGTGCAGGACTTCGAGACGGAGGAACTGTTCGTCAGTGCGGACAAGGATATGCTGCATCAGGTGGTCTACAACCTGATCGACAACGCCGTCAAATATACGCCTGTGGGCGGGGAACTGCTGGTGACCGCGAAGAAAGAGGGAAAGAACGCCGTGATCGCCGTGCAGAACAGCGGAAACGGGATCCCGCTGGACGAACAGCCCCTGATCTTCGAGCGTTTCTATAAGACGGACAAGTCCAGAAGTCTGGACAAGACCGGGACCGGACTGGGACTGTATATCGTCAAGCGTCTCACGACCGGAATGGGCGGAGATGTGGCGGTGGAGAGCGACGGCGAGAGTTACACCCGTTTCACCGTGAAACTGCCTCTGGCCGCGGCTCCGGTGGAAAAAGCGGTACGGGACAAGGTCAAGATCGCTTCGGACCGTTCTCAGGAGAAGAAAGCACCGCGGGAAAAGACCGGTACGTTCTGGCTGAACTGGAACCGCTCAAAAGGTGACAAGACAACGAAAGAAGACGCTTGACGGGTGTTTTTTCCCTGTGTTAGCATAGTTAGGTAGCAAAGGGGAGTAGCTAAACGCCGCAAGGCGGTTTCGGTACCCGTCATCACGACGGCATTGCCGTCCGAGCCGAAAGAGATAGCAAGACTTTTGCCGTGGAACTGCGGCAGAAGTCTGTTTTTTATTCTGCCCTTGCTTGAAAGAAGAGAGGATGGATCGATATGGATCATTATACAAGGCCTGCTGAGGAAGTGCTGAAGGCACTGGAGACGGATCTCGGCAGCGGCCTGACCCTGGAACAAGTCTCCAAACGCAAAGAACAATACGGTGAAAATGCCCTTGCGGCAAAGCCGCCCAAATCCCTGCTCCAGAGATTCCTTGCGCAGTTCGCGGATGTGCTGATCATCATCCTGCTGCTGTCCGCTGCGGTATCCTTCGTGATCACGCTGATGAATCCGGAAGAGGGCAGTTTTTTTGAACCCATCCTGATCCTGGTCATCGTCATCATCAACGCCTGTATCGGCGTTTATCAGGAGAGCAAAGCGGAAAAAGCGCTCGAGGCTCTGAAGCAGATGTCTTCGCCCCACGCCCGGGTCATCCGGAACGGCGAAGAGCAGATGGTGGAGACCAAGGATCTCGTCCCCGGCGATCTCGTCCGGCTGGAAGCCGGCGATTTCGTTCCTGCGGACGCCCGTCTGATCCGTGCCACGAACCTGAAGGTGGATGAGTCCGCACTGACAGGGGAGTCTCTCCCCGTTGAGAAGGACGCGAACGCCGTCGTCAAGGAGGGTGCGCCTCTGGGTGACCGGGTCAATATGGTCTACAGCGGATGCTCCGTGAGTTACGGCACAGGACTGTGCGTAGTCACCGGGATCGGCATGGAGACCGAGATGGGAAAGATCGCAGCGCTCCTCAACGAGGAAGCGGAAGGCGATACTCCTCTGCAGCAGAAACTTGCTCAGCTGGGCAAGATCCTCGGATATATCTGCCTCGGCGCCTGCGCCATCGTATTCGTGGTCGGACTCATCAGCGGAATGTCCCCGCTGGAGATCTTCATGGTCGCGGTCTCGCTTGCTGTCTCGGCGATTCCGGAAGGACTTCCGGCGATCGTCACCATCGTTCTGTCCATCGGCGTACAGCGCATGGTGGAGCACAATGCCATCATCCGCAGTCTGCCTGCCGTTGAGACACTTGGCAGCGCTTCCGTCATCTGCACGGATAAGACCGGCACGCTGACGCAGAACCGCATGACGCTTACCAAAGTCTGGGTGGACGGCACGCAGGAACTGGAGACCGTTTCCGCGGATTGCTCCCCGGAAGCGAAGAACCTGCTTCTTCACGGCGCGCTTTGCTGCGACGGTTCCGTCGTGTTCCTTGAGACGGGCGAGAAGCACCTGGGCGACCCCACAGAAACTTCCATTATCCTTGCCGCGCACCGCAACGGTATGCCCAAGGAACTGATCAACAGGGAGCACGTCCGCGTAGCGGAACTGCCTTTTGATTCCGACCGCAAGATGATGACCACGGTCAACCTCTTCGACGGAAAACCTGTCGCCATCGTCAAGGGCGCTTTCGATCAGATCGCGCCGCGCTGTGTGAAGGGCGATCTGGAAACCGGCGCCAGAATGAACCGTACCATGGGCGAGGCCGCGCTGCGCGTGCTGACCGTCGCCTATAAAGTGCTGGATGAAGTCCCCGCGGAACCCACTTCAGAGGAACTGGAGAGCGGTCTGACGCTGATGGGACTCGTCGGTATGATCGACCCGCCGCGTGAGGAAGTCAAAGACGCTGTCGCGCTGTGCCGCAGAGCCGGCATCAAACCCGTCATGATCACCGGTGACCATGTCATCACCGCTTCCGCGATCGCGAAAGAGATCGGGATCCTGGAAGAGGGCGACGAGGCCGTGACCGGTGTGGAAGTTGACGCCATGAGCGACGAAGAATTGCTCAGGCGCGTACGCCATATCGCGGTGTACGCCCGCGTGACGCCGGAAAACAAGATCCGGATCGTCAAGACCTGGCAGAAACTGGGTGAAGTCGCCGCAATGACCGGCGACGGCGTCAACGACGCGCCTGCGCTGAAAGCGGCGGATATCGGATGTGCCATGGGCATCACCGGTACCGACGTCGCCAAGGGCGCCGCCGATATGACTCTGACTGACGACAACTTTGCCACCATCGTGGAAGCGGTCCGTCAGGGAAGAGGCATCTATGAGAACATCCGGAAGGTCGTAGGCTACCTCATCGGAACGAATATCGGTGAGATCCTCGTCGTCTTCCTCGCCATGCTGCTGTGGCGCGAGGCGCCGCTGCTGTCCATGCAGCTGCTCTGGCTCAACCTCCTGACAGACTCCCTGCCCGCCATTGCGCTGGGTATGGAGCCGGTGGACGAGGACGCGATGGACCGCAAGCCGAAGCCGCGTACGGAAGGGATCTTCGCCGGCGGGCTCGGTGTGCGCGTCGCGATGCAGGGCGTATATTTCGGACTGGTTTCTCTTTTCGCCTACTGGCTCGGCAAGCAGGCAACCGGAACCGCGGAAGGCGGACAGACGCTCTGCTTCCTGGTCATGGCGATGGCTGAGACCGTGCAGAGCTTCAATATGCGCTCCCACCATTCTCTCTTCCACAGCAATCCGTTCGGCAACAAGATGCTGGATCTCGCTGCGTTCCTGTCCGTGCTGCTCACTGCGCTGGTGCTCTTCACCCCGCTGCGCACGTTGTTCGGGATGACGCTGCTTCCCATGAACTACTACCTCTACGGCATCGGGCTCTCACTGATCTCGATCCCGATCATGGAGATCAGCAAGCTGCTTGGCATCGACAAGGAGTGAAACGGGTCCGGTCGCGTCTGACCGGAAGCCCGGTTTGCTTTCCTGCGACAGTTTGAATATAATGAAGTGTACTGTATAGTGCACTTCATTTTTTTAGTGAGGATTCTGAATATGAGTAAGATTTGCCCGTCGATCCTTGCCGCGGACTTTGCGGTCCTTGGTGCGGAAGTGCAGGACGTTCTGAATGGCGGAGCGGACTGGATCCATTACGATGTGATGGACGGCAGTTTCGTTCCGAATATCTCGGTCGGCGTTCCGGTGCTGAAGAGCATCTCAAAAGCCGTTCCGGCATACTACGATGTGCATCTTATGATCGATGCACCGCATCGTTATGTGGAAGCTTTCGCGAAAGCGGGGGCGGACATGATCACGTTCCATGTGGAAGCGGAGGAGGACATCGCCGGCACGATCCGCGCGATCCATGAACTGGGCGTCAGCGCAGGCATCGTCGTGAAACCGAAAACGCCTGCGGAAGCGGTATTCCCGTATCTGCAGGATGTGGACATGGTCCTTGTCATGACCGTGGAGCCCGGTTTCGGCGGTCAGAAGTATATGGCGGATATGTGCCCCAAGATCCGCGCCATCCGTGAAGAAGCAAAGCGGATCGGAAGGCCGGACTTCTGTATCGAGGTTGACGGCGGGATCGCAGCCGATACGGTTGCATCCGCGTCGGCTGCCGGCGCGAACGTCTTTGTTGCCGGTAGTTCAATCTTCGGCAAGGAAGACAGAAAAGAAGCTATTGAAGGGATACGTGCAGCGGCGGACGCTGCCTTTACCGATTAATGCAGGAAACAACGACAAGAAGAACAACACTGCACCCCAGTTTCCGTCCGTTCAGGGATTATCTGGTGACGATGGTGCCGCTTGTGATCCTCGCAACCTATGTCTATGGGCTGCGGGTTCTTGTGATGCTCGCCATCGCCACTGTGACAGCTGTGCTCTGCGACCTGCTGGTCGCGCTGTTTCAGCTGCGTCATATCCGGCTCTCCGATATTTCCAGCGTGACGCTTGCCTGGATCGTGACCCTGATGCTGCCTGTGGCGGCGTCCTACGGTATCGTGATCTTTGCCGTTGCCGCAACGGTCCTGCTCGGAAGCAGGGCCTTCGGCGGATACGGCAATTATCCTCTTCATCCGTCCGCTTTCGGGTTTGCGCTGACTGCCATCAGTTTCCCCGATGCGGTCTTCCAGTTCTCCAAGGCTTCGACCCGCGTCGGATTGGGCTGGAATCTGGATGTGGATCTGTATCAGGCACCTGCAGGAACGCTCCACGACGGAGGCGTCCCGCTTCTGGACCGCTCGGATCTGCTGCTGGGCAATTTTTCCGGCCCCATGGGTGAGACCTTCTGCCTGCTGATGTTCGCCGGTCTGATCCTGCTGATTGTCCACTATGCCAATACCGCACAGGAACCGCTTTCCTTCCTTGTGACCTGTGCGTTCATCGCTTATTACTATCCCCGGGTCTCTGCAGGCGGATTGGAATCCGTTCTGCTGGAAATGTTCTGCACGGGGATCCCTTACGCCGCCTGCTATCTGGTGGCAGAGCCCACGGTCCGCCCCAGACACCCGGTATCCAAAGTCCTGTACGGGATCCTGACCGGCATCCTGACGATGCTCATTGCCCGTTACGGAGTATTTGAACGGGGAGCGTGCTTCGCGGTGCTGCTGTCCGTCCCGTTCGGCTATTATCTGGACCGCTTGTTCCTCGCGAAGAAGGAGGAGAAGGAGGTGGCCGATGGCGAAGAATGATAAGACACGGGTGCGCCGCAGAGGACGACTCGCCCGGAATATCGGGGAATCCCAGGTCAACGACTATTTCCTTTTCAATAACGCCGTGCTGGTACAGGGCTATGCCATGGCGCCGCTTATCGGCGGCGCGGTAAATCTGCGCTTTGCCATGCTGCTCACGCTCGGCGGTGTGCTGCTGATCATCCCCATCGGGATCCTTGGGGAGATCCTCACCGGTGTGGTGAAGAAACAGCACCGGCTTGTGATGTGTGTGCTTATCACGTCTCTGCTGATCATCCCGGAAATGATCCTTATGTCCAGGCTTTTCGGCGCGGACGCTATTTCCGTAGGTCTTTACCTGCCGCTGCTGTTCGTGGAGGGAATCATCACCTTCCGTGCGACGGATGAGATCCGGGAGGGGTTTCTGAACGCTTTCCGCCGCAGCCTGATGACGGCTCTGGCATATAGCGTTGCCATTCTTGCCAGCGGCGCTGTCCGTGAGATCCTGGGATCCGGGACCATTCTCGGCAGAAGTTTGCCCTTCGGCGCGGTCTGGCCGGCTGCGGCCACGGCTCCGGGAGGACTGATCCTTATCGCGTTGTTTGCCGCGTTCTGGAACATGATCCGCCGGGTGATGGCTAGACTGCTGTTTACGGAGGTGGATGACAATGCGTGAGACCTTCCTAACCGATCTGCTCAATTTCTTCATGATCGCGCTTGCGGCAGGTTCTGCGCAGAACCTGCTGCTGACCCGTCTGGTGGGCGGGGACCACATCTTCCGTATGGGTACACCCAGACAGGAACGGCTTTTCCTTGTTTCCCAGACGATCCTGACACTGTGCGCGTCTGCCTGTTTCTGGTACCTGGACGTCCACGTGCTGCCCGGTATCGGCATCCTGGAGCGATTCGGCCTGTCCAGCTATTACGCGAGAGCCTATCTCTGGCCGGTCATCGCCGCGGTCGTGATCGCGTTCGTCTACTACACGGCGTATGTGATCGTGCGTGCGACCCGCCTGCTGAAAGAGGACGACCTGACTGCCAGCAGGATCCCGTTCGTGGGATTCAACAGCTTTGTCTGCGCGATCCTGTTCCGGATCGCTGCAAACGATTTCACTTTCCAGCGGGCAATGGCGTTCGCGTTCGGCAGTACCATCGGCTATCATCTTGCCGTCCTGATCATCTGGGAGGGCAAAAAGAAGATGGAGGATGCGGAGGTTCCGGAAGCGTTCCAGGGGCTGCCGAGTCTGCTTCTGTATATCGCCGGGATCGCCATGGCGATCTATGCCCTTACCGGACACGGTGTCGCGACGATGATGTGAATACAGATTACAATTCAAAAGAACCGCCTTCCTTCAGGATGGCGGTTCTTTTTGTGAATGATCGTTTTTATCCCTTACGTTTCGGGA
>CAMKDB010000068.1 GCA_946411155.1 uncultured Faecalibacterium sp. | reverse complement strand
AGATGGCTGTCGCGCTCGGCAAGGGCACACGCCCCGACATCAAACTCGGAATCTGCGGCGAGCATGGCGGAGACCCCTCTTCCATCGACTTCTGCCATCGCGCAGGTCTCACCTATGTTTCCTGCTCCCCGTTCCGCGTTCCGATCGCGAGACTGGCTGCAGCTCAGGCACAAATCCGCAATCCGAGAGACTGAGATCTGTTTCGCAATCAAATCATGCGCCCGCTTCCGCGGGCGCATTTTTCTTTCTGTAAACCGGACGGAAGAGTATAATGAACCTGTATGATGTCTGCTCCTGCAGACGAATCCATCGAGGAGGCTTCCCCTTGAAAAGAATCCTGACCTGTTTTCTTCCTCTCGGCATACCGCTTCTGATCTTCAGACTTGCTATGCTCAGGCATACGGATCCCAGAACCGGCTACTATCTTGGAGGACATCCGCTTCTGTGCATCACCGTTCTCTGTTTCCTGATCCTGTTCTGCTTTGCTTTCGCACTGTTCGCGAAACGCGAAGCGGACAGATCATCCATCGATGTTCCTTTTCTGCAAAGCGTTTATCAGAAAGCGCCGCTGGTCCTCTCTGCCGCGCTTTCCGTCCTGCTGATTCTGTTCCGCGCACCGCAAGTGTTTTCGGGAGAAAGGATCCAGACTATCCTTCTTCTGATTTATCTGGTCTTCCACGGGCTCGCCGCATGGTCCTTCCTGATGGGGGCTTTCGATCTGCCCGAGGGCCCTGCTGCGCTCTCCGATATACTGGACGCCGCGCCGGCTGCGGCTTTCGCTGCAGAACTGCTGCTGCGGTATTCCGTCAGCCCGATCAATCTGCATGATTCGGTCTCGGTGCTGCGCGTCATCTGCGCGTGTGCGCTGGCAATGGGATGGTTGCGCGCCGCTTCTTCCGTGATCAGCAATGACCGGAAGGCTTTTGCGGTCTCTGCAGGTGCCGGATTATTTGCCTTCTTCTGCTGCGTCGTATTCCAGCTGCCCGAACTGCCGCTGCTCCGCTGTTTTTCGTCTGCGGATAATCTGGAATTGTTGTTCCAGGCAGCTGCTTCCGCCGCTCTGCTTGTCTTTCTGTCCGGTATGATCCTGCCGCCCTCCTCCGACTCTGAAAAGAAGATTTTCCGGAAGGAGGAACCCGGTCTCCCCGATGGAGACCCGGATCTTCTGGCAGACAGTCCGGAGTCCTCGGTCACTGCGGAGGAATAAGATGGCAAGAACGATCCTTCAGAATCTGTGTCTGCTTTACCTGCGCGATTTCTTCGAGCGGGAGACCGATGCCGCTCATCCCGCCTCTGCCGAAAAGATCCTATCCTATCTGGAGAGCCGCGGTATCTCGATGGAGCGCAAGGCGCTGTACCGAAATCTGGAGCATCTTCGGACCTACGGCATGGATATCCGCCTTGTCCGGAATCCCGCGGGCTATTATCTTGCCGAACGCCCTTTCCAGCTCTCCGAACTGAAACTGCTGGTGGACAGCGTGCAGAGTTCCCGTTTCATCACGGAACGCAAGACGGCAGGACTCATCAAGCGGATCGAAGCGCTTGCCAGTGTTCACGACGGGAACGCGCTTCAGCGGCAACTGATCGTCCGCCGGCGCGTCAAGAACATGAACGAGAGCGTCTTTTTCAATGTGGACGAACTGTCTGCCGCCATCAATGAAGACCGAAGCGTCCGTTTCCGCTATACCGAATACAACCTGAAAAAAGAGACTCAGTACCGGCGCGGCGGTGCCTTCTACCATGTAAGTCCTTTCGCCCTCATCTGGGATCATGAGAACTATTATCTGCTCGGGTTCGACGAAGAAGATTCCATGATGAAGCATTACCGTGTCGACCGGATCTCCTCGATCCGCAAAACGGAGGAGCCCAGAAAAGGCAGGGAAGCATTCGAAAAAGTCGACCTGAGCGCATACACCACACAGGTGTTCGGCATGTATCACGGAGAAGAGGAATTTGTCCGTCTCCTGTTTGCCAACCACCTCATTGGCGCCGTTATCGACCGTTTCGGGAAAGACATCCGTGTGATCCGGGAGGATGAGGATCATTTTTCTGTCCTGGTCCGGGTTACGGTGAGTCCCCAGTTTTACGGCTGGCTGTTCAACTTCGGGGACGAGGCCACGATCCTGGAACCGAAGTCTGTCCGGGATTCTTACCGGGAGCATCTGAAAAAAACAGCGGCGTTTCTGGACAGCAGGAATCCCGGGTCAGATAACTGAACATACGTCCATTCAGAAGAACAGCGCCGGCTGCGTTGCAGCCGGCGCTGTTTACTTATTCTTTCAGATTCGGTTCATTCAACGGACTGGACCATGGCGAGCACTTCATCCTTGATCTTCTTGTTCACTTCCGCTGCCTTTTCGGCGCTGTCCTGAATCGAATAGAAGTAGAACTTGATCTTCGGCTCCGTTCCGGACGGACGGATGGCGAACCAGCTGTCGTTGTCCAGATAGAAGCGCAGCACGTTGGACGGGAGGATATCCTCATACCCGTTGAGATAGTCGATGACTTTGACGACCTTCGCCCCGGCGACTTCGGTAGGCAGGTTTGCACGGACGTATTCCATCATCCTCTTGATCCTTGCCTGTCCCGCGAGTCCTTCCAGGATCACGCTGGGTTCATCCTCGTTGCAATAACCGTATTTAGCGTAGATCTCCTGCAGCACATCCCAGAGGGTCTTCCCCTGTTTGCGGAAGTATGCCGCAGCCTCAGCGACCATCATACCGGCAGAAATACCGTCTTTGTCGCGGACTTCAGGACAAACCGCGTAGCCGACGGACTGTTCATAAGCGAACTGGTATTCATAGCCCTGGGCGGTGATCTCAGGGATCCTTCCGCAGATGCTCGGGAAGCCGGTAAGCGCCTCATACATACGCACGCCGTAAGCGTCAGCAATGCGGGTGCTCAGGTCGGAAGTGACGATGGATTTGATGACGGCGCCGTTCTTCGGAAGTGTACCTGCGTCCTTCTTGCCTTCCAGGACATAGTTCAGAAGCAGGTAACCGGTCTGGTTGCCGTTCATGTATTTATAGTTGCCGTTTTCGTCACGGATCTCAATGACAAAACGGTCGCCGTCCGGGTCGGTCGCCATCAGGAGTTCTGCACCGAATTTCTTGCCAAGTTCCTCGGCGAGTTTGAACGCCTTGGGATCTTCGGGGTTCGGGTAGCCTACCGTGGTGAATTCCGGATCGGGGTCCTTCTGCTCCTCCACGATCGCCCAGTTGTGGAATCCGCGGTCTTCCAGCATCTGCCGGAACGGGATGGAACTGCAGCCGTTGAGCGGTGTGAAGACGAAGGGGATGTCCAGATCCAATTCGTCGCCGTGGTGGATCGCCATCGCCTCGATAGCATCCAGATAAGCACGGTCGTATTCGGGTCCGAGAACCACGATGCGTCCGTCCGCGATCGCTTCATTAAAGTCCGCCTTCTTAACGCCGGTGAACTCGTCTACCTGGAGGATCTTCTCATACATGCCGTTGGCGACGGTGCGTCCGACCTGACAGCCGTCCTCCCAGTATGCCTTGTATCCGTTGTAGATCTTCGGGTTGTGGGAAGCGGTGATGTTGATGCCGGCGATGGTTCCGAGATAACGGACCGAGTATGCCAGCTGAGGAGTTGGTCTCAGCGACGGGTAGATATACGCCTTGATCCCGTTCGCTGCAAGGATCGACGCTGCCAACTCGCAGAATTCTCTGGAGTAGTATCTGGGGTCATGCGCGATAACTACACCGCGGTCCATCGCTTCCTGACCATATCCCTTGATATAGTCCGCGATACCCTGGGTGGTCTTGCCGACGGTCAGCATATTCATGCGGTTGGTGCCCGCGCCGACGATGCCGCGCAGACCTGCAGTACCGAATGTCAGATACTGATAGAACCGCTCTTCGATCTCATTGTCGTTTCCGGCGATGCCGAGAAGTTCCTCGCGAAGAGGATCACCTTCCGGAAGCCGGTCCAGCCATTCCTGATACTTTGTCTTTGCATCCATATTTGGGTCGTACCTCCTGTTTCACGAATTGATTGCTACCTTTATTATAATTGCTTTACTGTGGAAAGGAAATCAAAAACGGAGCTTGCATCCACAGATGCGCACTCCGTCATTTTTATTTCTTGCGGAACACAAAGAACTTCTGCCCGATATAGTTGAGCGCGATGTAAGCGCAGTTCGCAAGGATCCCTTTCACGGTGTCCATCATATGTTCCGACAGCCCCAGCGACCACACGTTCGTGAAGAACCAGTCCAGAATCACCTTCCCGAGGCCGTACGCTGTGATAAAACAGATCCCCACTTCCAGCAGATACTTCGGCAGCAGTTCCTTCAGCGGAGCGTCCGACTGGAAGGTATACTTCCGGTTCATCACAAAAGTAAAGATGAGACCGATCACGAAGACAACGATACTGGTCGTCCAGTATCCCCAGTGCAGGAAATTGTTGTAGACATAGGTCTCGATCCATCCGATAAAGGTGTTGGTCAGCCCGACGATCAGATAGATCAGCGTCTCCTTCGTAAAAAAGCCCTTGGAAAATTTCTGCCAGAGTTCTTTCATCGATTGCCGCTCCTCTTGGGATTTGCTTCCGTCTTTTCAGACGGTCTTATAGAATTGTATCACACATTCCGCAAAAGAAGAACGGCATCCCGGACGGGATGCCGTTACTTTATGCTTTCGCTTAGAAATAGGCGCGTGCGGTCTCGAGGACTTTGCCGTCGGACAGACCATACTCTTCAAGCATGTCGTTCGCTGTGCCGGACTGGCCGAACACGTCGTTGATACCGACTTTCTTGAACTTGAAGTCGCCGTTGCCGATCAGTGTCGCCGCAACTGCATCGCCAAGGCCGCCGATGATGCTGTGTTCTTCAAGAGTCATGACTTTGCCGCACTTGCGTGCCATGTTGAGTACCGTTTCCTCATCCAGTGGTTTGAGGGTGTGGACGTTTACGACCGCAATCTTCTTGCCTTCTTCAGCCAGAGCAGCAGCCGCGTTAAGAGCGGGGCTGACCATCAGGCCGGTGGCAAACATGACACCGTCGGTACCGTCGCGCAGCACGTTGGCCTTGCCGATCTCGAAGGGCATTTCTTCCTCAAATACCGGGGAAGCCGCACGAGCCAGACGCAGATAGACGGGACCATCCATCTCAGCGATGGCGTGAACCGCGCGTTTGGTCTCGTTGGCGTCGCAGGGGCAGATCACCGTCATACCGGGGATGACGCGCATCAGCGCCAGATCCTCGATGGACTGATGGGAGCCGCCGTCCTCACCGACCGTGATACCTGCATGGGTCATGCAGAGTTTGACGTTGAAATGAGGATACGCGACGGAGTTGCGGACCATCTCGTAAGCACGTCCTGTTCCGAAAATCGCGAAGGAACTGCAGAACGGGATATAACCCATTGTGGAGAAACCGGCTGCGATGTCGACCATGTTGCATTCCGCGATGCCGCAGTTGAAGAAGCGGTCCGGATAAGTCTGGGAGAATTTCAGGGTCATGGTCGCATGGGAAAGGTCTGCGTCCAGAACGACGATCTTGTCATTTTCTGCCGCCAGTTCGAGAAGAGCCTCGCCATATGCAGCACGGGTAGCTTTCTTTTCGCTCATTTGTTCAGCCCTCCAATTCTTTCAATGCCTGCTGACGCTGTTCCTCATTGGGTGCTTTGCCGTGCCAGTTGAAATCACCTTCCATAAACGACACGCCCTTGCCTTTGAGGGTGTGCGCCAGAATGCATTTCGGTTTTCCGGGCTCGGTAGGCGTATTGAGTGCGTCGATCACTGCTTCCAGATCGTTGCCGTCAGGCAGCTCGATGACATAGAAACCGAATGCGCGGAACTTGTCCGCAATGTTGCCAAGACTCATGACGTCATCGTTTTTGCCGTCGATCTGCAGTCCGTTGTTATCCACAAGGACTGTGAGATTGTCCAGTTTGTAGTGGGCGGCTGCCATGGAAGCTTCCCAAACGAGACCTTCCTGCATCTCGCCGTCACCAACCATGGTGTACACTTTGATGTCCTTGCCGCTGTGCTTCGCGCCGAGAGCCATACCGGTCGCGATGCTGATGCCCTGTCCGAGGGAACCTGTCGCTGCATCGACACCGGGAACCTTCTTGCTGTCCGGGTGTCCCTGCAGGATCGCATGCAGCTGACGAAGATGTTTCAGTTCTTCCTTCGGGAAGAAGCCTTTTTCCGCAAGCACTGCGTAGAGGCAGGGTGCAGAGTGTCCTTTGCTCAGAACGAACCGGTCACGGTCCGGATTCTTGGGATCCTTGGGGTCGACACGCATTTGGGTGTAGTACACTGCTACCATCATCTCGACGGCAGAAAGACTTCCACCCGGGTGACCGCTCTTGGCGTCCGCGACCTCATTGATGATGTCGATACGGACCTGGCGGCAAACCTCTTTCAATTCCTTGATGTCCATGTTTGTCTCCTATATTAATTATTCAGCAGGAATAGTGTGTTTTCAGTATATCACACCGTTCCTGTATTTGCTCCATGAAAATCAGCAATTCCAGAGCGTTGTCAGACATTCCCACGGTGCCAGTGTGACATCGCAGGCGTCCAGAACCGTCCTTCCGCAGTTGCTCAGCAGGATTTTACCCTTTTCCGGGACGAGCCCTGACGGAAGAGACACCGTGACTTCGTGATCCGAGAAATTATTGAGGCTGGCAAGAACCTCCCCATCCGCCTTTCTGAGGTAACTCATATGCTCATCGCTGTCGAGCCCGATCCATTCGGTCTCACCACGGATGATGCATTCCCTTCCGTGACGGACTCTCAGCAGTTTCCTGTAGAAATTGAGGACTGAATCCGGATCCGCGTCCTCCGCAGCAACGTTGACGGTCCTGTACTCGGATCCCAGCCGGAGCCATGGCGTACCGGTCGTGAAACCGCCGTTAGGCGAATCGTCCCAGGGAATCGGGGTCCTTCCGGCATCCCGGCTCCTCCGACGAAGAATGTCCAGTACTTCCTCAGGATCTTCACCCTTCTCAATCACGTGTTCCTGCCAATAGTTGTGCACTTCCACGTCATTGTACTCGCTGATGTCCTCAAAATCCGTATTGGTCATACCCAGTTCGTCGCCCTGATAAACATAGGGAACGCCTTCCAGGAAGTACATAGCATTTGCAAGTGTCTTTGCGCTGCGGATCCGGTATGCTCCGGTATCTCCGAAACGGGACAGTGCCCGGCACTGGTCATGGTTGCCGAGGAAAAGCGCGCAGTAGCCTTTGCCGTGCAGGTTCCGGATCCAGTGATCCATCGTTTTCTTCAGATCACTGACACGGAACGGCAGCGGCCGGAATTTGTCATATCCCTCCTGATCGAAATTGAGCATGTCGAAGAAATACAGCATATCGAACTCTTCCCGGTCGGGATCACAGTATTCGATTGCTTTTTCCACAGGGCAGTATGCCAGTTCCACGACCGTTACAAGACCTTTGGGTCCAAGCTCTCTTTTATACAGTTCGTGGATATATTCATCCACGCCCGGTCTGCTGACATAATGCTGGGACGCGAAACCGTACTTTTCTCCCGGCATGGTCTCCACATCGGGGAAAGACTGATCCTTGTCCGCGTTGTTGAAGGCATCCAAGCGGAATCCATCCACGCCCAGATCCGCCCAGTAGGCGATGACGTCTGCGACCTCATCCATGATCTTCGGATTCTGCCAGTTCAGATCCGGTTGCTTCACAGCAAAAAGATGCAGATAATAGTCCTTCGTGGGTTCGTTGTACTGCCATGCGGATCCGCCGAAGACGCTCATCCAGTTGGACGGCTCGTCTCCGTTCTCTTTTCCTTCGCGGAATATGTAGTAATCCCGATAGGGACTGTCTTTGGAAGCGGCTGCGCTGCGGAACCATTCGTGTTCATCCGACGTGTGATTGACCACCAGGTCCATGAAAAATTTCATGCCTCTTTTATGGATCTCGTCGCACATGGTCTTCCAGTCTTCCAGTGTTCCGAAACTGGGATCGATATCGCGGTAATCCGCCACATCGTATCCGTTGTCCGCTTTTGGGGAAACGAAGTACGGGCAGGACCAGATCGCATCCACGCCCAGACTCTTGATATAGTCCAGTTTGGCCGTGATTCCGGCAAGATCTCCCTCGCCGTCGCCGTTGCTGTCAAAGAAGCTTCTCGGATAGATCTGATAGAAGACGGCGTCTTTCCACCAGTTTCTGTCTTTCTTTTCCATCAGTTTTCTTTCACCTCTTCTTTTGTTTGTTTGCGCAGACCGTAAAGGCCCCAGGACACCAGACAGACACACTGGACAGCCAGAATGACCGTCGTGGCGATGGATGTGCCAGCCATTCCATAGCGGCGGATCATCGGGACGGAGATCACCTGGGCAACAACCAGTTCCAGCACGTTGGAGATCAGCAGTCCCGCCATATTCCTCAGAATGGTATTGAGCATGCAAAGCAGGACGGAGAAACAACTGAAGACGACGCACAGGATCATGGGATACAACAGTCCTGCATGAGCCGTGACCCGTTCGTCATGATACAGGAAATTCAGCCCCCATTTTCCGAACAGGGCGCATCCCAGTACGCCGAGAAGACCGGCGGCAAGGACGATCCCGCAGACGATGCCGGCAAGATGGAGGAATCCCTTGCGGTCTTTCTCCTCAAGACGGTGCGTGAAATGCGTGATAAAGGGAGCAAACAGATAGGCGATCCCGACCTGAAGGATCAGGACGGGGGAATTGACCAGATTGAAGATCCCCATCTCTTCCGTTCCGAGCGTTTGCTCCAGATAGACTTTCGGAAGGTTGGTGGAAACCCCGTTGAGGAAGGTATGTACCGCCAGCGGCAGGCATTGCAGCAGCAATCCCGCAACGGAATGGAATGACACTGCAGAGCGCTGCCAGAAAGGAGCCGTTTTCCGCAGATCAAACAGAATACAGAATGCGACGGAAGACGCTGTAAGGAAGAACAGGCTTGCCGCCACGTTCCTTGTCAGGAGCATAGAAGCGGCAAAGACCGCCACGGAAAGAAAGCCCCTCCCCGCGTAGGCGATACCGATGATGTCCATTCGCTCTGCCTTCTGCAGGATCCCATGCCAGACATCCGTAAAAGGCTCCATCATTTTGTAGATCAGGAAGAAAAGGATGCACCAGAACTGCTGTCCCTTTCCTCCGTATCCCATGATCAGGGAATAGATCAGTGCCATCAGGGACGAGACGCCCACCGTCGCCCACCTGCTGGCGACATATGCGCTGTCGGATACCGTTCCCGACAGATCGGATACCTGATAATTGCGCATCCCGAAACCGGCCAGGCCGATGAACATGTTCGCGATCGTCGCAGCCGTGGAGAGCAGTCCCGCGTTGTACGCTCCCTGTTCTCCGGATAGTTTCTGTACCAGCCAGCCGGTGATCACCCACTGACTGAGATAATAGACCGCATTCCCGACCGTATTGAAGATGAGATTCCTTTTCAGAGTCTTCTCCTCCATCTGGAACTCCGCCTTTCCGCCCGACCCGCTGCCGAGCTATGTAACTGTTGCTCTAATTATGCAGGAACGTCGGCGGGAAGATCGAAGATCCCGCTCGTTCCGTCTATGACCGGCCAGGGATTGATACTGTTATCCCCGACCATGATGTTGAAATGAACATGAGGACCGTTGGCATATCCCGTCTGACCCACTTTCCCGATCTCCTGACCCTGCACCACGAAATCGTCTTTCCCGACGGAAAGCGCGGACATGTGGTAATAGTAACTGCGCACTCCGTAGCCGTGATCGATACAGACGGTATATCCTGTCGTTCCGACCCAGCGTGCCACGGCCACTCTTCCGGACGCGGCAGCTACGACCGGCATGCCCTCATCCTCGGCGATATCGATACCCACATGTCTGGAAGGCGTGGAACTGCCGTTGGTATATCTGTACAGGCCGAATTCCGTCGTGATCGGACCGTTGACCGGCATGATGAACTGATCTTCATAATAGCGCTCCGGCGTCCAGATCAGGTTCGTCGCAGCAATCATTCCGTTATAGTCCGCCATCGCATCGCTGTTGCCAACCGTCGCCGCGGCGGTGGAGGTGCTGATGGTAAGGTGCTGAACCTCATAGGTTCCTTCCGTTACCGTGAACGGGAGGACGGTCGTTTCCCCGTTCCAGGTGACTTTGCATTCATAAGTCCCTGGCGCACAGCGGAAAGTGGTGCTCAGAAGTGCAAGCGCATTACCCTGCCCGTCGACAGTGAAGTTAATATCGTCCATAACACCGGGACAAGTCCCGGATACTTCTCCGTAAATGTTCGTTCCGATGACCGCGAC
>CAMKDB010000067.1 GCA_946411155.1 uncultured Faecalibacterium sp. | reverse complement strand
TGAATACAACGATTTTCGTGAAGAACGGTCCTTCTTATGCAGGATTGGGCTTTGGCGGAGAAGGTTTTACGACGCTTACGATTGCCACGCCCACGGGAGAAGGCCTGACCAGTGCAAGAACTTTTACAAGAGCTCGCAGATGTGTGGTCAGGGGAGATCTTCGCGTGATCTGAGATACGGAAGAGATTCATGGTACAGGAAATCTATGAAAAAATCAGAGATGCAGGAGTAGTTGGCGCCGGCGGCGCCGGCTTCCCGACGCATGTCAAAGCAGATTGCGAAGCAGAATATGTACTGGTGAACGGAGCCGAGTGTGAACCGTTGCTGCGTGTTGACCAGCAAATGATGGCATTTTACGGGAAAGACCTTCTGGAAGGGCTGCGAGCGTTGATGCGCTGTGTTGGTGCAAAAGAAGGTGTGATTTTCCTTAAAAAGCATTATGAAGAAGCAGTTCATACTCTATCCGAATTGACGAGAAATCTGAAAGATATCCGCCTTCATACTGTTGACAGTTATTATCCCGCAGGAGACGAACAGCAGATCATTTTCGAGGTTACTGGCCGCGTCGTTCCCACTGGAGGACTTCCTAAAGACGTTGGATGTGTTGTTTCCAATGTCAGCACGGTGATCAATATCGCTCATGCTATGCATGGCGAACCTGTGGTGAATAAGACCGTTACCGTTGGAGGCGCGGTCGTTAGTCCCTGTACACTGACAGTTCCGATCGGCATGGATCTCAGCGAACTCGTTCTGTACGCCGGAGGTGTTACGGAACCCTGCGATTATATTTTGGGCGGACCTTGCATGGGGCAGCTTGTCACTTCTCTGGCAGGACTGTCCGTGACAAAAACGACCGGCGGACTGATTGCGATTCCGAAAGGACATCCGCTGCATGAGAAAAAAAGCACAGAGATCAATTACAAGGTAATGCAGTCTGTTTGCTGTCAGTGCAGCATGTGTACGCAAATGTGCCCGAGAAACGCTTTGGGACTGAATGTTCAGCCGCATAAAGCAATGCGCGCTGTTGCAAATGGGGCGAATCTACTTGGAGATTACAATGGTATCTTCAGTTGCTGTGATTGCGGGGTCTGTACCTATGTTGCATGCAACTTCGGTCTGAAACCGAATCAGATCATGAAAGCGGTAAAAGGATCACTGTCCGCTCAGGGAATCCGGCCTGTCAAAGAACAGAGATATGAAGCCGACAGGTTTGCTCTTCAGAAGAGACTGCCTACCGATCGTCTCATTGCCAGACTCGGTGTTTCACAGTATGACGTTCCGGCACCCTTGCTTATGGCGGAACTGAAAACGAAACATGTTCATATTCCACTGAAAATGCATGCCGGTGCTCCGTCCAAACCGGTTGTTTCGGAAGGAGATCACGTTTTCCGTGGTCAGTTGATTGCGGATATACCGGAAAAAGCTCTTGGAGCGAAGATCCATTCCAGCATGGATGGCATTGTTACAAAAGTGACGGATACGTTCATTGAAATCTCTGAAAAAGAGAATGAATCCTGAGAAAGGAGGAAGGGCGACATGGCGACAACGACAGCTCTGGGTGTTCTGGAAGTCCTGAGTATCCCTAAGGGGATGGAAGCGGCTGATGCAATGCTGAAAGCTGCTGACGTGCATCTGATTTCCGCTGCGACAGCCTGCCCGGGGAAATATGTCGTAGTAGTGTACGGCGAAGTTGCGGAGGTTTCTTCTTCCGTTCAGGCAGGGATCAATGTGGCTATGGAAAAGACGATTGATCATCTCACAATTCCCAATATCCATCCGCAGGTCATTCCAGCAATTAATGCCTGCAGTGATGTAGGAGAGGTTGAAGCAATCGGTACAGAGGAACTGTTTTCTGTCTGTGCAGCGATCGAAGCAGCTGATGCTGCTGTAAAGGCGGCTACTGTCAGGCTGATCGAGGTCAGGCTTGCAAGAGGACTTGGCGGGAAATCGTTCTTTGTGCTTACGGGGGATGTTGCTTCCGTGAGAGCAGGAATAGAGGCAGGGAAGGCACTCGTTGAGAAGAGGGGACTTGTTTCGGATTGCGTAGTGATTCCGTCCCCGCATCCCGATTTGGTAAAGGCTATTATTTGATTTGTATATAGCAGGTAATCATTTCATCACATTTACGAAAGGAATCTGACAATGGAAAAACTTGCATTGGGCATGGTCGAGACGAAAGGCCTGATTGGTGCGATCGAGGCTGCTGATGCTATGGTCAAGGCAGCTGATGTAACGCTGATCGGCAAAGAAGAAATCGGCTCCGGCCTAGTAACGGTCATGGTTCGCGGAGATGTCGGCGCTGTGAAGGCATCAGTTGAGGCCGGTGCTGTCGCTGCCAAGCGCGTAGGTGATCTTTATGGCACTCACGTGATCCCGAACCCGCATAACATGGTGGAAGGCATTCTTCCGAGAATCGGTGATAAGCAGGATAAAAAGAACCTGAATATCAGCACGACTGCGACAGGAGAATAACCTTAAATCTTTGAGGTGTTGAGAATGTACACAGGAATTGTAGTCGGCACCGTTGTCGCAACGGTCAAGGAGGAGTCTCTGGAAGGCGTTCCGTTTCTTGTCGTTCAGAAACTCGAAAACGGAAGAAAGACTTCGAAGTTTATTGCTGCGGACCAGACGAGGCAGGCAGGACCTGGTGATTTCGTCTATCTGATCGGCAGTAAAGAAGCGAGCACAATCTTCCGCAAAAAATATATTCCTGTGGATGCATCGATCGTCGGTTTTATCGACGATTATCATGAGGAACTCTAATAATTTTCACTTTGAAAGGAAATACGACAATGGAGAAACTGGCACTTGGAATGGTCGAGACCAAAGGATTGATCGGCGCTATCGAAGCAGCTGATGCTATGGTCAAAGCGGCAGACGTTACCCTTATCGGTAAAGAAGAGATCGGTCATGGACTCGTTACGGTCATGGTCCGCGGAGATGTTGGCGCTGTTAAAGCTTCCGTCGAGGCTGGCGCGGTCGCTGCAAAGCGCGTAGGCGATCTGTACGGAACCCATGTGATTCCGAACCCGCACAATATGGTGGAAGGCATTCTTCCGAAAATCGACTGATATCTCGACAAGAATCTGGAGTTGAGATCCTGTCAACATACAATTGGTGAAGGGAGGCAAAGAGGTTGAGAGTCGCGAGAGTCGTCGGGAACGTGGTCTCCACGATCAAAGATCCGTATTTTTACGGAAAAAGGCTGATGATCATCGAATATCTGGATGAACACGGAAAGCCTGTCGGTGAGCGAACGATCGGGTTCGATGCATGCGATTGCGGCATCGGAGACATCGTTCTGGTCATTGCTGACGGCGGTGCATCCATGATGCTTCTTGGTGGTATCGGCAATGTCGTAACTGACGTTGCGATAGCCGGCGTGATCGATTATGCGACTTTCGACGGAAAAGCCTTCATTGGAAACTCTCTCGGTGATAATCCGGAAGAGTGACAACTGATCGGTGAACTAAATGGAATTGGAAGGTATTTCTCAGGAGATCCTCCGCAGAGTACGTGAGGAACTGAACAGGGAAGAGAGACAGAGGCCTCGTGCCGATCTGCCTGTAAGTGATATTCCTGCAAGACTGGAGCACTCGCTGCTGAATCCGGATACATCCGTGTCAAAGATTCTTGATGGGTGCATGCTGGCAAAAAAATACGGAATTGCCGCTTTGTGTGTGGCTCCTTATCATGTTGCGTCCGCTGTAGAAGAACTTTATGGCACCCGCACGGCCGTCTGCGCAGCGGTGGGTTTTCCCCACGGTTGCATGTCAACGGCTGCAAAAGTTGCGGAGATACGGGAATGCACAAACCAGGGTGCTAAGGAAATCGATGTTTCTTTAAACGTGCTTGCGATAAAGTCGAAGGACTATGCGGCAGCCAGAAGAGATCTGGAGGCATGCGTTGATGCTGCAAACGGGCGTGCGTTGATCAAAGCAGTCTTTGAACATTGCCTGTTTACAGATGAGGAGAAAAAATATGTGCTCGAGATGATTCCTCAATGCGGAGCAGGATATCTGAAAGTACAGAATATGCTGTCCGGACACGGAGCTCGGGTCCAGGAACTTCAGCTTGTAAGGGAAATACTTGGAGATGCGGTCCGCATCAAGATCGACGGAGGCGTGAAGACGCTTGAAAAAGCAGTCGAATTGTTCTCTGCCGGTGCAGATCGGATCGGATTAACTGCAACTGCATCGATCTGTGATGAAGCTTTGTCCTGCGCCAGATCTGTCTGACAGGAAAAACAGGAGGTAATTGCATTGGAAATCAATGAAATCATTAGAAAAGTAACAGAGGAAGTCTGCCAGCAGTACGGGATCACTTCAGTCAGTGGTTCTTCTGTGAAGTCTGCAGATTTGGAACCTGCTGCTCTCGCGAAGTACATCGATCATACACTGCTGAAACCGGAAGCATCTGCTGAGGACATTCATAAAGTTTGTGATGAAGCGAAAAAATATCATTTCGCCAGCGTCTGTGTGAACCCGAGTTATATCAAGCAGGTCGCGGAAGAACTTCACGGTAGCGGAGTCACTCCCTGCTGTGTAATCGGTTTTCCGTTTGGCACTCAGCCACCGGAGACAAAGAAAAATGAGACACTGGACGCGATCATCAACGGTGCCAGAGAAGTGGACATGGTGATCAATGTCGGGGCAGTCAAGAATAAGGACTGGCTTGAAGTTAAGAGAGACATCTCCGCAGTCGTGGAAGCGGCGAATACCAAGGCAAAAGTCAAGGTAATCATTGAAACGGCACTGCTGACGGATGAGGAGAAAGTCAAAGTTTGTACGATCGCAAAGCTTGCCGGAGCGGATTTTGTTAAGACATCCACAGGCTATTCTAAAGGCGGTGCGACCGTCGAGGATGTTGCGCTGATGCGCGCAACCGTTGGACCGGATATGGGCGTTAAAGCCTCCGGCGGAATCAGGACGTACGAAGACGCGGTCAAGATGATCCGTGCCGGCGCGAGCAGACTGGGATGCTCTGCAGGTGTGGCAATCGTGACCGGTGGCAGCAATACGCCCAATAAATGCATCAATTGCGGTGCCTGCAAGGCAAAATGCCCTGTCGGGAACTGCACAATCGTAAAATGTGATTATTGATAAATGGCCCTCAGAGAGCCGGATATTTCTTATATTCGGCTTTCTGTTTTTGTGTAGTAAAACTGTTTGGCGGTAATGAAATAAGGACGGTGAAAGATGGCAGTTTTCTCAGGAAGTGTGTTTTCTCAGGAATTGCAGATGGATACCCATCTCGTAGTGATTTTGCCGGATGAATCAGACGGAAAACCTTTGCGGTCTCTGTATCTTCTTCACGGGTTCAGTGACGACTGTACTTCCTGGCAGAGAAAGACCAGAGTCGAACAGTATGTGAAGGACAAACATCTGGCAGTTATCTGCCCGGAAGCGGCTCATAGTTTCTATCTGAATATGCGCTACGGACAGAAATACGAGAACTTTATCCGGACGGAGCTTGTATCTATATGCGAGTCCATGTTCAATCTTTCGCGAAAACCTAAGGACAGGTTCATTGCCGGTCTTTCCATGGGTGGATACGGAGCGATGCACACCTGCCTGAAGGATCCGTCAAGATATGCTGGATGCGGATGTTTTTCCGGCGTCCTCGACTTGAACCCAATGGTCTCCTCTCTGACGGAAGCCGATGAGTGGCGTTCCATCCTTGGTCAGGAGATCAAAATTTCTGACGATATGGATCTGTACCGGCTTATGGATCAGCTGAAGAGGAAAAAAGTATCCACTAAGTTTTATGTCGCTTGTGGAAAAGAGGATTTTTTGTATCCTCAATTTAAAGAATGGAAAAAGAGAGTCAAAGACTACCCGCTCGACGTGGTCAATCAGCAATGGACCGGAAGCCACGAGTGGCCTTTCTGGGATCAATGCATTCAAAAGTTTTTGGAATTGGTGGTGAAGTAACGTGATGAGGCACGCATTTGACAATGAAAAATATGTGGAGCTGCAGTCTGCGCGGATCATGGAGCGCGTAGAACAGTTTCAGGATAAGTTATATCTGGAATTCGGCGGAAAGCTTTTTGATGATTATCACGCTTCCCGTGTTCTTCCAGGCTTTGAACCGGACAGTAAGGTCAAGATGCTGGAGAATCTTGCGGATGAGGCTGAGATCGTTATCGTTATTAATGCGAACGATATTGAGAAGAACAAGAAGCGGGACGATTACGGCATCACCTATGATGCGGATGTGCTGAGACTCATAGATGCTTTTCACAGCCGTGGCCTGTATGTCGGAAGTGTCGTTATCTCTCGTTTCGCAAATCAGCCCTCTGCAGTTGCATTCCAGAAGAAACTCGAAAAATTGGGGATCCGTGTTTTCCACCACTATACGATCGAAGGCTATCCATCCAATGTTTTCTCTATAGTCAGCGACGAAGGCTTTGGTAGAAATGATTATATCGAGACCAGCAGAAAACTGGTCGTCGTCACTGCGCCTGGTCCGGGCAGCGGAAAGATGGCTACCTGCCTATCCCAACTGTATCAGGACAGCAAGCTGGGATTGAAATCCGGATATGCAAAATTTGAGACGTTCCCGATCTGGAACCTTCCTTTAAAACATGCGGTCAATCTTGCATATGAGGCAGCTACCGCGGATCTGGAAGATGTCAATATGATCGACCCCTTCCATCTGGAAGCTTACGGTGAAACTACGGTGAACTATAACCGGGATGTTGAGATTTTCCCTGTTCTTCGCGAGACATTCATCCATATTTTGGGTTACTGCCCTTATAAGTCCCCGACGGATATGGGCGTTAATATGGCTGGTTTTTGCATCGTCGACAATGATGCGGCTGTTGCGGCATCACGCTGCGAGATCATCCGGCGATATTTCAATGCCATGTGCAAAGTCCGAAAAGGAGAAGGAGATCCGAAGGAAGTCAGCAAACTGGAACTGATTATGCATCAGGCGGGAATTCTTCTGACTGAGAGACCGATCGTTGACGCCGCAAGAAAAAAGGAAGAGGAAACTGATGGCCCATCTGCTGCGATTGAACTTCCCGATGGAAGGATCGTCACGGGAAAAACTACGCCTCTGCTTGGAGCAGCATCTGCTGCGCTGATTAATGCACTGAAGGTCTCTGCGGGAATTCCTGACAGGATTAAATTAATCAGCAAGTATATGATCGAGCCGATTCAGGAATTGAAGACGAAATATTACGGCAGCAACAATCCTTTGCTGCATATAGACGAGATCCTTCTGGCGCTCTCTGTTTGCGCTATTCAGGATTCCAATGCAGCGGCAGCTCTGGAACAATTGCCGAACCTTCAGGGAAGCGATATGCATTCCTCTGTTATCCTGTCGTCTGTTGATATGAATTCCCTGAAACGGCTCGGACTGACAGTGACTTGTGAGCCTAAGTACGAGACAAATCGGTTCTTTTACAACTGACCTGTGATGTCCGTCTGTTCATGGAAGAACCTGTAAAGCAATCTCATCAAAGATTACGGCTGCTCAGCGCGGTTTTTCGTATCATCAGAACCGCGCTTTTGTTATTTTGTTATTGATTAATCCTGAGTAGTTTTTTACCACATACAGCCATCCTGTATCCCGTATGTCGGGTTCAATAATCTGAGAGGACGTTATAATGGGCAAGAATCATCACAGTGTATCGGTGAAACTTGGCGGGATCCCGATGAGAATCTGCTTCAGATTTGATAATAACGGCGCCTTTTTTTCTGACTACACTACCGAAGAAAAACCTCTTCTGGTTATTGACCCTTCTGATGAAGATGTCGAACGGATCAGAAATCAGATGGCGCTTTCATCAGCAAAAAACGGTATGTCCGGACAAAAGTATCGACCGGATTTTATTGAACGGAACGTCCTGCACTCACTGGTTGCAGAGCAGTTGGTCTCATATGACGTGTTGCTGATGCATGGTTCAGCGCTTTGCATGGATTCCCAGGCGTTTCTTTTCACTGCCCAGAGCGGGGTAGGAAAAAGTACGCACGCAAGGTTGTGGCGAGAGGTCTTCGGTGATCGTGTGAGGATGATCAATGACGATAAGCCTTTGCTCCAGATTAGAGATTCAGATGTGCTGGTATGGGGCTCGCCCTGGAATGGAAAACACCGCTTGAGTTCAAATATCTGCGCGCCATTGAAAGCGGTTGCTGCCCTCCATCAGGCTGCGGAGAATAGGGTGGTTCGGATGACGGATGCGGAGGCATTCAGTGTTCTTCGACAGCGGGCGTATCAGGCTATTTCTTTTGAGAGAGGCATGACAGTCATCGAACTGGAAAAGAAGATTCTTTCCATGATTCCGTTTTACGACCTTTGGTGTAATATGAGACCGGAAGCGGCGGAAGTTGCTTTTCGGGAAATGGCTTCCGGATTAACTCGGAGAATGGATATATAGAAAGGAGAATTACAGTGCGTCTAAGCTCTCAGTTTGTAACACAGGACATCGACGGCATCCAATTCCTTATTGCGCTTGGAGACCAGAAATTCAAGGGTGTAGTCAGAAATAACCGCACTGCAGCATTTATCGTGAATCTGCTCAAGGAAGAAACAACAAAGGAGCGGATCATTTCTGAGATGCGCAAAACATTTGACGCACCCGAAGAGATGATCGCGGAAGACGTTGATCAGGTACTGCACACGTTGCGCAGCATCGATGCCTTGGAAGAATAAGGAAGAATTCTGTGACTTTTGAAGAAATCTTAAAAAAAGACGGGAGATTGGTATACAAGACGCGCGGTACCAGCATGCTGCCTATGCTCAGGCAGGGGAGAGATCTGGTGATCATCGAACCCTTAAAGCGTAGACCACAGTTGTTCGATGTTGTCTTGTATCGTCGTGCAGACGGGGCGCATGTGCTCCACAGAATCATCAAAGTCCGCAAGTCAGACTATGTTATCCGAGGAGATCATACTTATCGGAAGGAAACTGGGATTACTGATCAGGATATCGAGGGGATTCTGACCGCATTTGTGCGCAACGGAAGACAATACCATATGACGGATCCTGAAATCCTGCTGTACGGAAGGATCTGGAACCTGCTGTTCCCTTTGAGATTGATTCTGTGGCGTTTCTATCGGTTTTTGCAGGTGCAGGTATTCGGGAAGAAATCAAATCCTGAAAGAAAACACGAGATTTATGAGGAAAAATGGAACACTGCAAGAAGACTCTGCGGTCTGCTCGCATGTTCTGTCCGGGGAGAGACTCCGGGGCCTGCGATGACAGATTCTCTGGATTATGCCAAACTGCTTGTTCTCTCAGATAAGAATGCTGTTTCTTCTGCTGCAGGGATGGCGCTGTATTCTGCGGGGATCAAAGAGCCTGGTTTTCAGCGTGCTGTTGCAAAGGCGGTGAGGAATACCGCTCTCATGGATCGGGAGAGGAGCACTGTCTATCATCGGTTGGAGCAGGACAGAATCTGGTATGCGCCTCTCAAAGGAGCAGTCCTGAAAGAACTCTATCCGAAATTCGGTATGCGGGAGATGTCTGATACCGATATTCTGGTTGATGCTTCTCGCATCGATGATGTGAGGAGATTAATGTCGGAGGTTGGATTTGAATTCGTTAAAGAGGAAGAAACGCATGACGTCTTCTTTAAATCTCCGAACTGTACTTTTGAAATACACAAAAGACTATTCAATCCTAAGGGCGTACCTGCCCTGGATAATTATTTCAGGAATGCAAGAAGCATGCTGATTCATTCCGGTGAAGAGACTTTTCAACTGGCATTCCGCCCCGCTGACCTGTACATCTACCATCTGGCTCACGAATGGAAACACTTTGATGGTAACGGAACGGGATTGCGTTCACTGATGGATACTTATGCTTTGCTGCATCGGTATGGTAATCTTCCGCAGCAGGAATATGTCAGGAATAAACTGGATGAACTTGGACTTCTTGATTTTGAGAAACAGAATCGTGAACTGACGTTGCATCTGTTTGAAAACGGAGAACTAAGCGATTCAGCTCAGAAGATGGGGGACAGGATACTGTCTTCAGGAACATTTGGCTCTATGAACCAGAAAATCAGTCGTGCGGTTGAACAGCATGGAGGCGGAATTGCCGGGATGTTCCGCTATCTGCGAGACAGGATTTTTCTTCCTGAAGAGCTGATACGTGCACGCCACCCCTTTTTCTGGGAACACCGCTTTCTCATTCCTTTTCTGCCGATATACAGACTTGTTGTCGGAATTAAGAATTATCGCGGGAGCATTTTGAGAGAAATCCGCGCATTATTCCAAGGAATGGAAGAATAATAGAAGAAGGGGCTGTGAAGAAATTGGCACTTAAGGTGTCAATTTCGGCACAGCCCTTTTAACATGTTCAGATTTTGTGGAAAAAGCAGTCCAAAGGGTAGAATACCCCTTTCCCCAAAGTTTGCAGCTTCGTCTTGAGTTAAGCTGCTTCCTGGAGTTTCGTTTGT
>CAMKDB010000066.1 GCA_946411155.1 uncultured Faecalibacterium sp. | reverse complement strand
GGGTAATAGAACCAGCCAAACTCGATCATGCCAATAAACGGGATCCGAACCGCTGTTTCGCACTCACCGTATTTCTCCATCAGAATGACGTAGACAAGCGAAACGATGACCTGAAGCACAATTTTTTGCCACGGTGTCAGGCCGAGATTCTGTTTATGACTGATTTTCTCATAATCATCCAAAAATCCAATAACGGAAAAAGCCAACGCAACGACGATCGACGAGATCAGTCTGAAATGTTCTGCTCCATATTGTGTTGAGAGGAACTGAGGCACCTCGAGGACCATCGTAAGATAGCCGACAGCAATCGCACAGATTGTGCCGGTGATGAACATCAAGCCACCCATAGTGGGCGTGCCCTCTTTATATTTATGCCAGGTCGGGCCGATGTCATTGATTGTTTGTCCGTATTTGATTTTCTTAAGCCATGGTATCAGCCAGTAGCCAAGAATCATCGTTACGGCTACCCCGACAAAAGCCGTCGCAAAAATTGACGTTCTTTCCATCGTCTTTCCTCAATCTTTGTAATATTCTTCCATGATTTCTTCCAGAGCCATCCCCCGGGATGCTTTGAAAAGAATCATATCTCCAGAATGGGTGCTCCTGCGCAAATAATCAGCGATTTCCATTTTATTATCGAAATGACAGGCACAGGCAACCCCGGCCTCTTTCGCTGTATCAATGGCCAGTCTCATCTTTTCCCCGCAGCAAAGCATCATATCAATTCCGAGCGTGCCAACAAGCGTACCGACACTTCTGTGCGCATCGTCGGAAATGTCGCCCAATTCAAGCATATCGCCAAGCACAGCGACTTTAATACCATTGCAGGGAAGATCCGCCATCATCCGAAGAGACGCTTCCATTGAATCAGGGTTCGCATTATAGCAGTCTTCAATTACAGTAATCCCTCTGACTGATTTGAATCTCTGTCTCATGCCGGAAGGAGCATATTCTGACAATGCAGCTGCGCTGACTCTCGGATCAAGACCAAGTCTTGTGGCAAGCGTGTATGCTGCAAGTGCGTCCTTCACAGCATGAATCCCCGAACATGGAATCGTGACAAACTGGGTACCGAATTTCTTATCCTTGATCGTAAAAGTGCTTGGGAGTCCTTTACAGGAAATGTCTATGGCCGTTACATCCGCATCTTTGTTGTCGACTGCAAAAGTAGCGGTTTTGCATTTTACAGTATTGATAGCGCTCATCAGATACTGATCGTCGCCGTTCAGGACCAGCAAGCCGTTCTCATCCATTCCATCCTGAATTTCCAGCTTAGCTTTCAGAATATTCTCACGGCTCCCTAACGACTCGAGATGGGACACTCCGATGCAGGTTATGATTCCTCCCACCGGAACGGCACACCTCGAAAGGCGGCTGATTTCCCCTAGTCCGCTCATTCCCATTTCGAACACGGCAAGTTCCGTGTTACCATCCATCTTTAATACGGTTTCGGGAAGGCCAATCTCATTATTCCTGTTTCCTACGTTTTTCAGCGTATTACCGAATTTGGAGAAGATAGCGGCAACCATCTCTTTCGTCGTGGTTTTCCCCACGCTTCCCGTCACACCGACAACAATGGGCTGATACTGTTTTCTGTAATTTGAAGCGATAGCGCAGTACGCGTCCTTTGTATCTGCAACTTCGATGCACCTGTCATCTTCAAAATGCCTGGAAACGATTGCAACTGAAGCGCCTTTGTTCAGAGCTTCCAGCGCAAAATCATTTCCATCGAATCTTTCACCTATGATCGCGATGTACATGCAACCTGGCTCAACATTCCGTGAATCTGTTGTGATCATGTCGACCATCATATCAGGGAAGGCAGTCTCAGCAATTCCTTCCAGCAGAACACTCATTTTTGTCGCAATCATACTGTATCTCCTATTCTTGTTCCGTTTTAAAATATTCGCGGACGATTCTCCGCTCATCAAGATATACCGTAAACTGATCTATCACCTGATAATCCTCATGTCCTTTGCCACACAACACGAACACATCGTTATCATCCATCATGTCAAGTACGTGAGAAACTGCAAAATACCTGTCCGGAATCAGAAGGTATGGTACATGCTTTTCCAAAAAGACCGGTTCCAGCGCGCGCATAATCTCAAAAGGGTCCTCATCTCTGGGATTGTCAGAACTAAGGACAGCAATATCTGCAAAGTCTGACACAACGTTAGCCATCTTGATTCTCTTAGTTTTATCCCTACGACCAGCGCAGCCAAAAAGGACAATCAGTCTACCGTCATTCAGATAAGGCTTGATACTGGAAAGCAGTTTCAGCAGAGCATCATCTGTATGAGCATAATCGCCGATAACCGTCTTTTTCCCACGGTGAAGGATCTCACATCTGCCGCTGACCCCTCGTGTCTTGGAAACAGCGTTGCACGCAATCTCCAGATTATCTGTTGCACGGGTGATCGTCGCGATAGCAGCCAACGCATTGTAAACTGAGAACTTGCCCGGTAGAGGGACCTCGCAGGATGCTGTTTCCCCTCTGTGCATTACCTGAAAAGCAGAACCATCGATCCTGAGATCGAGGCCTGTTCCCCGGAAATCCGCGTCCGGATCCTCGACTGAATAGGATGCTTTTTGGCAGTTGACCCGTTCAAATAGTCTTTTGCCTGCCTCGTCATCGACGTTGATAACCGCATAGTCGGCAATTTCGAAGAGCATGCATTTAGCCTCAAAATATGCCTCCATAGTTTTATGATAATCCAGATGATCCTGGGACAGATTCGTGAAGATTGCAGTATCGAAATGAAGGTCACTGAGCCTTCCCTGTTCCAGCGCCTGGGAAGAGGCTTCCATAACTGCATACTCACATCCCGCATTCACCATGGAACTTAGGATCATCTCCATATCCCAGGGCTCCGGGGTCGTAAATTTTGCCGGGAGCATAAGTTCCCCGATTTCGACACCGATCGTTCCGATCAACCCGGCTTTTTTCCCACACCGTTCCAACGACTGTTTGACTACATTGGCAATTGTTGTTTTCCCATTTGTCCCGGTAACGGCGATCAATTTCAGTTTTTCCTGAGGCCTTCCGAAATAATTGGAACAAAGAACGGCAAGCGCATGCCGCGTATTATCGACAATTACCTCAGATCCAAGTCCAAGACTGTGGTCAACAACGACTGCAACAGCACCTTTCTGCAGAGCATCTTCTGCAGCACAGTGACCGTCAAAACGCAGTCCGCGGATACATACGAAAAGGGAGCCTTCTTTGACGCTTCTGGAATCGGAAACAATATCCAGTACATCCGAATCACTATCATAAGTGCCGGATACATTCAAGTTACACAACAGCCGTTTGAGTTTCACCCTTCTGTCCTCAGTCATTGATGTTCTTGTTGACGAAATCGATTGTAATGATAGTGCCTTCGCGTACGCTGGTACCAGGTTCAATATCCTGTGAAACCGCGACAGCGGAAGACGTAGTAGAACCGTTGATCATTAGGTTCAGTCCCAACGATGAGAAAAGCGATCGGACATAACTGACAGATCTTCCGTTCAGATCCGGGACATCAACATATTTGGGCTCGGCATCATCAGTATACAGAAAGACAGTAGAGCCTTTAGAGATGCTGAATCCACCGACCGGATACTGATCAGTGACTTTTTGTCCCTCGCCGACGACCACGTGCGTCAGACCGTGTTTCTGGATCTGAGCGTACGCACTTGTCAGAGAATAATCCATTACATTCGGCACATAGGTGTCGATTGTCTCGATCTCATCATCGTTATAAACCGCTTCAATCCCCAGATACGGCAGCACTTCTGACATCACGTTCGCAACGATAGGCGCTACGATTACGCCTCCATAGATCGAATAACTTCTTGCTCCATCGAGCAGGATCAGGCAGATCACATCCGGGTCATCCGCGGGTGCAAATGCACAGAACGATGCAACATATTCACGGTCCTGGCCATTCAGTTTCTCTGCAGTGCCGCTCTTGCCGCCAATGCGGAAACCGGCAACATAGGCATTCTGGCCGTTTGCGTTTTCCACCACCTGCTCGAGGATATTCCTCATCGTGGCGGAAGTTTCCTGACTTATCACCTGACGTTTCAGAACAACCTCGTGATTCTCAACAATGTTCCCTTCCGAGTCCAGAATCTGACCAACTACATATGGCTGGACCAGATATCCTCCGTTGACGCATGCGGCAAACGCAGTGATCATCTGAATCGGTGTGATGGTATTTGACTGACCAAAAGCACAGCTCGACAGTTCCACGATTCCCATCGTTTTATCGGTATAGTACACGCTATTGGATTCACTCGGAAGATCGATCCCGGTCTTGTCTGCCAATCCGTACGCTTTAAAGAAATTGTAGAACTGCTTTGATCCCAGTTTCTGTCCTATTTCGATAAATGCAGGGTTGCAGGAATTGATGACCGCATTGGTAAAATCTTCAGCCCCATGTCCTTCCATTCTGGCACAGTGCATCGTGATATCTGAAGTGATGATCTTTGCTCCGTAGCAATAGAACATATCATCAAGTGTACACGTTCCTGTTTCCAGCGCAGCAGAAGCAGTCACGACTTTAAAAACGGAACCAGGTTCGTAAACTTCGGAGATCGCCTTGTTTTTCCATTGATTCTGCTGAGCAGCGGAAAGAGCATCCAGATAAGCCGCCTCATCAACCGGTCCAGTTGAACTTTCTCCTTCCTCTTCCCCTTCTTCGCCTTCTCCTCCGCCTCCAAGCAGTTTTTCGAGTTCCTGAACAGTCTGCTGATCAGTTATCTCAAGCGGAGTATTGGGATTAAAGTCCGGTTTCGTCGCCATAGCATAGATTGCACCGGTCTTGGCGTTCATAATGATGCCTGCGGCAAAGTTCTTCACATTGTGTTCTTCGCACGCTTTCTCCAGAGCAGTCTCCAGCACGCGCTGAATCTCCCCTTCGATCGTGAGAACAAGACTGTATCCGTCTATGGCATCCGTCAATGTCTCATGCTCATAATACATATCTTTTCCATATGCATTAACGGCAGTCAGCATCCTTCCGGCAGTGCCGGAAAGGACGGAATCATAATATGCCTCCAGGCCGTAAAGTCCGTTATTATCGGTACCGACAAATCCGATCACCTGCGAGGCAAAATTTCCATAGGGATAATACCGTTTCGTATCCTCCGTAAACTGGATCCCGGAAATATCATATTTATCAATAAACTCCTGGATCTCATCCACAACGGGTTTGTCAACTTTTCTCTTAATAATCGAGTAGTAGTTATTTCCGGTGCATTTTTCATATATAGTCTGGTAGTCAATATCAAGCTTTTCTGACAAGAATGAAGCGATTCTGTCATAGTTTTCTTCTTCAATACGAATCGGAGCCAGAGCGACCGTCCAAACCGTAGCGCTTCTTGCAAGGATATTCATATTTGCATCATAAATCACGCCTCTTTCAGCAGCGACTACGGTATCCCGTAGCTGCTGGGAAGAAGCGCGTTCGCTGTAGTATTCATGCCTCCACAGAGTGAGGTACGCAAGTCTGCAGACAATAATAGCAAAAAAGAGAATAAATGCCGTTGCTACGACAAGTATTCTCTTTTTCATTCCCATATCAGTCTGCTGACGATGTGTGGTCTTTGATTTACTCATTCCGTACTCCCGCCAGGCTGTTGTTCACGCAGGTCACGGAGCAACCGATCACGGGTTGAACCATCCGATCACTGTGCTCAGGAACGCAATAGCGGACCGGTCATTGATCTGCGGTTCCTCACTGACGATCTTATTTTCTTTCTCTAGATTTACATACTCGATCTGGGCAGAATCCATTTTGATCAGTCCGAGACTCTGAGCATACTCTTCCGCCGTTCTCAGCGAAACAAGACTCTCGATCTGATAATCCAGATAGATGTTCTCACTCTGAATTTCAACGAGTTCCGAACTCCTGTTGGTGATCTGAGACTTCACATTCGTCAGGAGCATATTGCTGTAAACAGTATACACTGCGAGGGTGATCACCGCAACGCTGAGGAACACAAGACGGACCAGGAACTTCCGGTCTTCTTCTGTTCGGATATTCTTTTTTGTGCTGGCGACACGGACCTTCTGCTGGGTCGGTGTTTCATCTGAGAACCGGCTCAGATCATATGCCACACTGGTTGCCATAAACTACCCTCAATCTATAATTTCTCAATGATCCTGAGCTTTGCGCTTCTGGACCTTCGGTTGATTTCCAGTTCCTCTGATCCCGCGATCAGGGGCTTTTTTGTGATTGCTGTCGCTTTCTGAACATTTCCACATATACAAACGGGAAATTCCGGAGGACAGGTGCAGCCCTGAATAAGCGATGCAAAATACCGTTTGACGATTCTGTCCTCAACAGAATGGAATGTGATCACACAGAACCTTCCTCCAGGAGCCAGAAGATCAAAAATACCCTTTAGCCCTTCTTCCAATGCACCCATCTCATCATTGACATAGATTCTGAGTGCCTGAAAAGTCTTGCGTGCAGGGTGTTTTTCTTTCCTCCTCACTTTAGGCGGAAGTGCAGAAATCACGATATCAGACAACTGAGTTGTCGTCTGAATCATGCTGTTTTCTCTTGCCTTTATGATCTTGCCGGAAATCTGAGGCGCATACTGCTCTTCGCCATATTCCCTCAGAATCCTGCAGAGTTCTTCAAAATCCAGAGAATTCACTGCATCTGCGGCAGTCATCCCGGAATCCGACATTCTCATATCCAGCAGGCCTTCCTTCGAAAAGGAAAAACCACGTTCGGCGTCATCCAACTGATGGGAAGAAACACCGAGATCGAGAAGCGCTCCGCTTATTTTTCCCTGCCATCCGGCAAGAACACTGGAGACATCTCTGAAATCTGAACGGATTACTTCCGCGACCGGATATGGATCGAGCCGCTGACTCGCGGCAGCAATTGCTTCAGGATCTTTATCCAAACAAAACAGTTTTCCATTCTGTCCAAGGCGTTTCGCAATCTCCAGTGAATGACCTGCACCTCCGACCGTTCCATCCAGATAAATGCCATCAGGATGGATATTCAGGCCATCCAGCGTTTCATTCAGGAGGACTGGTACATGTTCGAATCCGGTCATCAGATTCCGTTCTCCTCAAGGTGTTCCTCAAATGATTTGCTGTTGAAGTTCCTCTTGTTTTCTATCCATCTGTCGCGATCCCAGATTTCTGCTCTGTCCATCATCCCGATAACAGCTACATCTTTTCCCAAAGCTGCGCTATCCCGAAGATTCTGAGGAAGCAGGATCCTGCCCTGTTTATCAGGCTCAAGATAGCAGGCATTCGGGAAAATATAGTGCTGAATCTTGCTCGCCTTAGCGATAGGCAATTGTCTGATCCGGTCGCAGATCCGTTCCCACTCAGTTTCAGAAAAAACTGCCAGACAGTTATCCGACCACAGAGTGACTACGAAACGTTCTCCAAGTTCGTCACGCATGCGTGAAGGAAAGTTCATTCTGCCTTTCTGATCGATATTGTGAAAATACTCACCGAAAAGCATGATTCCCTCCTTTCCTCTAGCGCATTTGTTGAAAACTCGGTTGAAAGTGTTGAAAACTACCCACTATTACCCACTTCAAACCACTTTTACCCATATTATGCCGTTTTCAGGCCTAAAAGTCAACAAATACTGGTCTTGTCTTTGAGGAAAATAGACAAAAAAAAAGACCGCGCAGAGCGCGGTCTGGTCTTCATTTCAATACGTGGTTATTTTACTTTCCCACGAAGAGCAAGCCTGGTAGACTTGACTTCGTTGAAAACAAGGAGAAGTGCATCTTCACTTTTCTTCAGAGCATTCTCTGAGTATTCAAGCGTGGCACGTTCCATCTCCTTTGTCTTTCTTTGCGTCTCAGCGAGAAGTTCGCTGGCATTCTGCTGGGCTGCCTTTGTCACTTCCTGCTCCGAGATCAGGGTACGCGCACGGTTCTCTGCACGGGAAATGATATCCTCCGCTTCGGCCTTGGCATCAGCGAGGATCTGGTTACGGTCAGCAACCACTCCTTTCGCATCCTTAATCTCCTGAGGAAGATTCAAACGGATCGTATCGAGAAGATTACGCATTTTTTCAGCATCGATCATTTTCTTCCCACCGGCGAGGGGAAGCGACACTGCGGAATCCAGCATATCATCCAACTTATCCAGATACTTATCAATTGCCATAGTCAGTTTCCTTTCCGAAGTCTTTTTTGTACATCATCCCGAATCTGTTCAGGAAGAAAATCAGATACATCTCCGTCAAACGACGCAATTTGCTTTACAATACTGGAGCTCAGGAACATATACTCCTGAGAAGTATTCAGAAAGAGAGTTTCCACATCAGGATTCAGTTTGTGGTTGGTTAGTGCCATCTGATATTCATATTCAAAATCACTGACCGCCCGCAACCCTTTTACAACCACACCCGCTTCTTTACGGCGCATGTAATCGACCAGTAATCCGTCAAAAGAATCAACAGATACGTTTCTGATGTTTTTGGTACTCCTGCGAATGAAATCCATTCTTTCCTCGACAGTGAATGTCGTATGCTTCGCAGGGTTCTGCAGAACAACGACGATGATTTCATCAAAAATCCTTGCGGCGCGTTCAATGATATCAAGGTGGCCTTTTGTTACAGGATCAAAACTGCCCGGCACCACCGCTCTCGTCATTCTTCTGTCCTGCCTTTATCTGTTTTTTCATACAACCATATTGTTGTACTGCTGTAATTATACCTTTTCTTCAGGTGAAGGGAAAGCACTTCGTCAGGAAGATTTGCCTCTCTTTCGGTTTCAATTGCTACAAAACCGCCTTCATTGATCATTTTCCCGAGAAAAGGTAGAATCTGTCCGCCAAGGTCCTTGTGGTATGGAGGATCCGCAAAAATAAAGTCGAAAGCAGCAGTTCCTCTCTGGACATACCTGATTGCATCCATCTGTGCAACAGAAGCATCTTTAAAGAGGCCTGTCGACGTTAGATTCCGTTTAATGACCGTAATCGCCTCCCGTGAACTGTCCACGAACACACAATGGGAAGCGCCCCTGGAAAGCGCCTCGATTCCCATTTGCCCGCTTCCGGCAAACAAGTCAAGCATCGTTGCCCCCGGGATAAAAAACTGAAGGGCAGAGAAAAGCGCCTCCTTCACCTTTTGAGATGTTGGTCTGACAATCTCTTCCCCGGGAAGCGTCTCAATGATTCTGCCTTTTGCGATCCCTGTGTTGACTCTCATAATAAATATATATCCTCTTCTACCTTTTTATTTCTTCTCTTACTGAGAAGGTATGTCACGCATGAAAGTATGACCATACCTTTTCAGCTGCAGCCCGAGTCATTCCAGACACCGCAGCCAGTTCTTCAACAGAAGCCTCACTTACAGCACGAATGGTTTTGAAATGCTTAAGTAAAGCTTTCGCCCTCGTTTCTCCGATTCCATCGATATCCAGCAATGAAGATCGGAAGGCACGTTTGGCATGATGGCTGCGTTCATATTCTATTGTATACCTGTGAACCTCATCCTGCATTTTCGTGACCAGAGTAAACGCATTCTTTATCATGGAAAGCTGGATCTCTCCGTTCAACGAGATGATGCCGCGAGTCCTGTGCTTATCATCTTTCACTGATCCAAAAACCGGAACTTCCGAAAACGAAGTTCCACGGAGAGCGTCGTTGATCGTATCCAGATGTCCCTTCCCTCCGTCAAGCAGGATCAGATCAGGCATGTCCGAAAAACCAGGGGAACCTTGATCATATCTTCCGACACGTCTCAGAATAACCTCACGCATCGAAGCATAGTCATCGATTCCTTCAACTGTTTTGATCTTGAACCGGCGGTATTCCGCTTTTTTCGGTTCTCCGTTGATGTAGACCACCATTCCTCCAACTGCCTCGTTGCCATAGTTGGAGATATCATACAATTCGACCCTTCTGGGAAAAGCAGACAATCCGAGGCGGTTTGCCAGTTCGCTCAAAGCAGCTTCTGCCTTGGTCTTCCGTCCGGTTTCTCTCTTCAGACGTTCTACGGCATTCTGATATGCCATATCGACGATTTTTTTCTGCTCGCCCCGCTGCGGAATCAGCACCTTTACCGAAGATCCTCTCTTCTCAGACAGGTACTGTTCAATCTGAGCACGGTATCCGAAATCTCCATCACAGACGACTACCTTCGGGGGCAGATCATCTCCGAGATAAAAATGTGAGATGTATTCCTCTCTGACTTCTGCAAGATCAGATGTGCCGTACAGGACCTTTTCTTGTTTGTCAACCAACTTTCCGCCACGGAAAATCAGCGCAACCGCACAACTGTCTGCCTCGGTCCCGGCAAAAGCAAATACATCCATGTCCTTAAAGGCACCGTCTTTAACGACTTTCTGTCCTTCGTCGAGTTTTCGGATCGCAGCGATACTATCCCTCGCTCTTGCTGCCTTCTCAAACTCCAAATTCTCACTGGCAGTTTCCATTTCTGACTGGAGCAGTGCAAGGATTTCATCAGTTCCTTTAGTAAGAAGAACCTTGGCATTGTGGACAGAATCCAGGTACTCTTCCCTGGAGATTCTTCCAACGCAAGGCGCACTGCACAACCCAAGGTGCGCGTTTAAACACGGTCGTTTCCTTCTGAATTTGTCGATCTGGTAAGAACAGGTAGGAAGTTTAAAGGCTGTATTCGCCACTTCTGTCATCTGCTTAACAGCATAGGAACTGATATAAGGTCCGAGATACTCGGCATCGTCTTTTTTCTTTTGCAATTCCGCAGTA
>CAMKDB010000065.1 GCA_946411155.1 uncultured Faecalibacterium sp. | reverse complement strand
CATCCGCAAATCCATCCTGCTGGATTGCATAAGCTGTCACAACAATGGTCTTTCCTTCGTAAGAAGATACATCCGCATTGCCTTTGATTTTGAAAGTCTTGAACACGACCAGATCAACTGCATCTGCGTCAGAAGCGACTGCACCCTGTGTTTTGTAATAAACATTGGCAACACCATCAAGCGCAGTCCAACCATTCGCAGCAATCTGCGCAGCAACCGTCGTATCATCTTCGATTGCAGCAATAGCATCGACAACTTTCACAAACACATAGCAAGCTTCACTGCCGGGCTTCACATGAACGGTAGGATCCTTGTCATAGCTGTGGCCAGGGATCAGTTTGTAGGTGTTTGCCGTAACACGGTCAACGGAAGTATCCTTCTCGCCGTATTCGTCTTTCACCTTGTACTCATCCAGTGTGATCTCGATCTTACCAATGGTAAAGGTGTTCGTGACCGCACCAGGAGTGCTAGTCAGGTACGCCACCGTGCCGGCAATCGTCAGAGCGATAACGAGCACGAAAGACAGTACCAGAGTCAGGGTCTTCTTTGTCTTACTCATTTTCTTTCCTCCAAATAAGAAGTTATTTTATAGATAGGAACAAGCGTGCTTCGCTCCACCACTTCTTGTGGGAGATCACCACTCGTGGCAATCCATTTTCTGTGGGAGAGAAAACAGACTCCCACGACCGGTGATAAACACCGGATTGATCAAAATGGTGTCACGATTCACTTTGTTCCGATCTAACGGTTTCAGGCCGGCCTTTCCCGGCAGTCTTTGCTGTCTGCGGACAGCAGAGTCTTTATTCCTCTTTCTTCTTGTCGTCTTCGATGAACGCGCCGATCAGTTCGGGCAGGAACATCAGAAGGACGAGGATCGCACCTCCCGCGATGGAGATATAGGTCCCCGGGGGATTCTGCATGAAATTGGCCACATAGCCCAGATACGGAACGGTGAAGACCGGTTTGCCCAGCAGGTTCCCCTGATGGACGGTTCCGCCGTCCTCCGATTCATTCGCGTCGCCCTTGGTATGGAACCGGATCACGCCCTCCTCATCCACATCGATGCCAACCACGCGGTGGGTCGCCACCACCAGTTTCTCATTGAGAACGAAGGTGATCGGGTCACCGATCCGGATCTCCGCGGGATCCGTCTTTTTCACATAGATGAGGGAACCGACATGATAGGTCGGTTCCATGGACCCGGAAAGCACCGTGAAGACCTGAAGGCCGAACAGCCGGACACCAGCGAGAAGAATCGCAAGGATGACGACAAGTATCACGATTACCGTAGTGATTCCGTTCCAGATCTTCTTGAATGACTCCATATGATGCGTTTTCCGGCATGTTGCCAGGCAGCTCCTGTCTCATTTTATCGGGTCGGTCGGTGTCCTGAAGTCTCTTCGGGTGCTACCTACCCACACTATCAGCCTATTATACCCTACTATGAAAAATACCCAATCGGGAAGGCACAGTCAATAAAAGTGACAAGGATTAGGGACACTTAACAATCAAATTTGTCAATTTGTACAAATTAAATGCGCTTTTCTGTTAACAGGCAACGGAGTCACCGTTTTCCCGCAAGATGGTCCGGACGACGCGCGGCCGTCCGGGCCATCTGCTCAGTTCAGGAAACTGATCCGGGTATGCTGCGGAAAGGGATCATACCCTTGGAGAGTCTTTATCGTCTTTATCTTTCGATCCTTTTTTTCTGGTCACTGCCAGTGCGACGACTCCGCCTGTCAGCAGCGTATTCCAGCCGAGGAGCAGATAGATGATCCACCACGGCACGCTGCTCGTCGCGGAGGCGTGCACCGTTTCGGAGCCCACTGCGGTCTCGACCCGCAGTTCGCTGGCTGTGGACGGGAAGACTTCTTCGCTCACGGTGATCCGTGTTCCGTCTCCGTATTTTTCCACGGTGTAGTATTCCTGGGAGATCTCTTTTCCGTTCACGGTCAGACGCTGGATACTGGAGCTCTCGGTCTTGAAGAAGAAGGTCTTGACTTCTCCGGTCTGGATGACGGTCTGGGACTCGGTCAGGATGTGACCCGCATTGATCTCTTTCCCGTCGGAAAGCATCACGAGGAGATCGCCGTCCACGACTCTGACGTTGATGATGCTGACGCCGTCTTTTCCGTCTTTGCCGTCCTTGCCGTCGGCACCGTCTTTGCCGCTCGCACCTCTTGCTCCTGTTGCACCGGCAGAACCCGTGGCACCGGTCGCACCGGTCGCGCCGGTATCACCCTTTTCGCCCTGCTTGCCGTCTTTTCCGTCTTCACCGTTCGTGACGGTATAGGACGAGGTGGTCCCGTCGGTATAGGTGACGGTGTAAGTGTCGACGTTGCCTTCGGTCTCGGTCTTCTCGACGGATTCGATCCCGCGGCCGTCGTCGCCCTTATCACCTTTTTCGCCGTTTTTGACATAGAAGGTGAATCTGGTTCCGTCGCTGTACTCAAAGGTATAGGACATCGTCAGCTCGTCCACCTGCTCGGGGACGATGCCGAGGATGCTGATTCCGTCCCCCCTGAGGGATGCCAGCCATGCCAGAACGTCTCCTTCAAAACCGTTCTCCACTGCCAGCTCATATGCGCTCTTTCCGTTCACGCCGTCCTTGCCGTTGCGCACGGTGAAGGTGTACATATCGCCGTTGGTCATCTTGATCAGGTAGGTGTCGACGTTGGGGTCCGTACCTTCCGGAGATTCGATCTTCTCGATGGAAGCGACGCCGTTGCCGTCCTGTCCGTCTTTGCCGTCCTTGCCGTTTGTGATGGTGTAACTGAACGTCTCACCGTTGGTCAGCGTGATGGTGTAGGTATCGATGAGGCCGTCTTCGGACGTACCGGTCTTCTCGATCTTCTCCACGCCGACGCCGTCCTGTCCGTCCTTGCCGTTCGTGACCGTGAAGGTGTAACTCGTTCCGTCCGTCATCGAAACGGTATAGGTGTCGATGAGTCCGTCTTCGGATGTGCCGGTCTTCTCGATCGACCCGATCCCGACGCCGTTGGTCACATTAAAGGAGTAGACCTCCCCGTCGGTATAGTAGATCGTGTAGGTGTCGACCGTGCCGTCCTCGGATGTGCCGGTTTTTTCAATGTGGTCGATACCGATGCCGTTGCCGTGCAGCGAAGCGATCCACTCGGCTACCGTGCCCTCGAATCCGTTCTGACACGCAAGTTCATAGGCGGACAGTCCGTCCTGACCGTCTGAACCGTTCTGCATCGTGAATGTCGAGGTGGTTCCGTCCGTATAGGTGATCGTGTAGGTGTCGGTCAGGCCGTCCTCAGAGGTCCCGGTCTTTTCAATGGACTGGACACCGACGCCCTGTTCGCCCTGCTCACCCTGTTCGCCCTGTTCGCCCTTCTCACCGCGCGCGCCGTTCGTCACGGTGAACGTGTGGTAGGTGCCGTCGGTATAGACGATCTTGTAGGTGTCGATCAGTCCGTCTTCGGAGGTGCCGACCTTCTCGATATGATCCACGCCGATGCCGTTTCCGTGCAGCGAAGCGATCCATTCGGCTTCATTTCCCTCGAATCCGTTCTGCACCGCGATCTCATAGGCGGACATGCCGTCCGTTCCGTCCGTGCCGTTGGTCACGGTGAACGTCGAGGTCGTCCCGTCCGTATACGTGATCGTATAGGTGTCGACATTGCCATCCGTGGATGTTTTTTCATAGGATTCGATCCCGCGGCCGTCTTCGCCGTCTTCCCCGTTCTTGCCGTTGCTCACGGTGAAGGTCATGGTGTTGCCGTCCGTGTAGTAGATCGTGTAGGTGTCGATCAGCCCGTCTTCGGACGTTCCGGTCTTCTCGATGCGCTCGATGCCGATGCCGTTTCCGTGAAGCGAAGCGATCCATTCGGCTACCGTGCCCACGAAGCCGTTCTCCACCGCGATCTGATAGGCGGATTTTCCCTGATCGCCTGTTTCACCGTTCGTTACACGGTACTCATATGTCGTTCCGTCCGTCAGGGTGACTGTGTAGATGTCTACATTCCCCTCGCTTCCGGTCTTCTCGATGCTGGCGATCCCGACTCCGTCATCGCCTTTCTCTCCCTGACCCGCGATCACATAGGTCACTTCATTGGACCAGACGCTCTGCAGTTCACTGCCGCTCGGCAGATCGACGGCAGACGTTACCACGAAAGTGAACAGGTTGCCGGAAGAATCATCGAGTCCGTCGACCGGAACGGAATAGGTGAAGGTGTTCGCGTCGACGCGCGTGGCGTTCAGAGGCAGATACTCCCCGCCGGCCACCTGATAGACATAATATCCATCCACTGCGGAGGCGTGCTCGTCTACCCAGGTGAGCGTGAACATGCCGTCCTCGTATGAAATGCTCAGTTCGGGAGGAAGCGGCGGCATGGAAAGATTCGCGACCTTGAAGCCGTATACCGGCACGTGGGAGTTGTCCCACACATGTTCCTTCAGATCCTTTGCCAGTTCCGGATCGCTGCTGCCGGTACCCATATCGATGTACCAGCGTCCGAAAGACCAGAAGAACTGGTAGGCGCGGATGATCTCGTCCGTGATGCCCTGAGCCCTGAGCTCCCGCTCGTTCAGGTCGACGACGGTACCGGATACCGCTTTGCTTCTGGCAGTGGTCTCATAGTGGCAGGTGCCCTTCATGAAGTCCGCCGACACATAGAAGCCTGCCATCGTCTCCGCCAGAATGACGCTGACGCCCCACTGTGAAGTGAAGTTGATGGAGAATCCGCCCGAGAAGCCCTCGCCCTCGGAATGGGATTCGTCGAACGCCCATTCCAGCGTTTTGGAGGATCCGCTGTACCCCAGCTGCATGTCCGCATCCTTGGACAGTTTCTCGGCGTCGGTCAGGTCTCCGTCATTCCAGTCGTGCAGATACGCTTCCGGATTCCCTTCGTTGCCGACCAGATGCTCACCGGATTCGGTGGAACTCTTGTCGGTATCTTCGATCTTTTTGAGCACGGGAGGCTCGTATGTGTACTGAGATTCATCGATCGATGCCTTTATCTCTTCGACCATGCGGTCATATTCGTCGACAAAGGTGTTGTAGTCAGCGACGCTCAGCTGGCTCCAGACAGGTCCCAGCGGCATCGGTACCTGGACCGCGTTTTCCGCCCATTTTCCCGTCGTCGCGTCGAACATGTCGTAGTTGTAGAACAGGATCGGCGTACGCTGCAGCAGGACGGTGTTCTGGTCAGTCGCCTCAAAGGTGGAGGTATAACTCGTGGTCCAGCTGTCCTCCCATTCCCAGGTGTAGTTGAATGCCGCACCGGCTTCGATGGCCATCTTGGCTGCTGCCAAAGCGTTGACCTTTGCTTCGCCCGAGAAGCCGACGCCCCAGTCCAGAGATGTTGTCGTATTGTCCGATTCCCCGTAACTCGTCGTGATGGAATACGCCGTGCTGCCCGGACTCTGAACGCTCTCGAAATAAGGGGCCGCCTGCAGCACAGCCTCGACCTTGGGGTCGGTGTAGACGTAGTTCTTGCCCCGATACCTCAGGCGCACGCCGTCATTGTTCATATCACACGCAGTGATGACGACATGACAGGCGACCCAATCGCCGCTGACATAGCCGTCGCAGTCGAACAGCGTGTAGTCATCCGCATCGATATCACTGCTGTAGAATCCGCCGCCGGTGAGCGTTCCGAGCATATCCTGCTCATCGTCATAGGTCGCGCCGATCATGCCGATACGGTAGGTGTAGCCCTCAACGGAGTCCTGCTTGAGCGCGATGACGAAATAGACCTGCTCACGGCCGACGGAGTTGTGGTCGAAGTTGCCCACCGCCACGTCGCTGACCCATCCGACGGAGATCGTACGGTTTACCCCGCCTTGTGACGCACCGTGATCGGCTTCATTAAAGTAGTCCGGCGTATAAGTCGTCGTGACGCCTGCGTCGGAGTTGTACGTCATGATCTGTCCGTTGAAAAAGATGAGATCCTTGCCGTTCTGTCCGTTAAACGCAACTGTGGCGACTGCGGCGCGCGGATGCGCATCATCGTTCTCGTAGAAGCCGCCCATGATCATGGCGTTCATGCCGGTCTCATTGTCTTCCATGAAGGGAACGGTGAAGATGACCTTTTTCATACTGGCGTCACTGTTCTGCCTGTAGATCGCAATGAACTGCGCTTTGTGATCCTCGTATGCGCCTCCGTCTTCGCTGATGAACTGGTAACCGCCGATGACGACTTCTTCCTTTCCGTCGCCGTCCACATCGCCGCAGGCGACGCCCGGCGCCGTGAACGTACGCCTCATACTGTCCCCGTCATCCATATAGTCTTCATAAACAGAAGTGGATGATCTGCTGCGTGAGAGGATCGAACTTGAGTTATGCGCAATACCGGGGTAGACCAGAAGTTTGGTCTCTCCGGATCCTTTCGAAGGGCCGTCGGACCTGCCAAGGACGACGACGAGCTCATCCACATCGTCTCCGTTGAGGTCGCCGGTCGCGCTGGAGACCGTAGTCACGTAATTTTTGCTGGGAGCCGTATCGACGATCTTCGGGTCGCCGATACGCGCGAGGGAATCATTTCCTTCGGAATTCGTGCGGTGGTCATACTCGAACGCGATCGTGACGGTGCCGTTGCTTCCGTCGCGCGCACAGAACTCCGCCAGGACCACGACGGTCTCGCATCCCCTTCCGAAATCACCCGCTGTGATCGAGATGAAGCCGTTTGCCATATAGTGATCCAGATAATCATCGAACTTCTCGTCCGGGTCGTTGAAGATCGGCTTGAACTCTTTCCAGTTCGGCTTGCTGGAAGTGCCCTCGTTTACCCAGTAATCGAGCACCACATCGGCGGTCTTGTTTCCGTTTGCCGTGTTGATGGTCCAGAGATGGTACTCATTGTCGCTGTTGTTATATCCCGCATAGGCAACGATAGCCTGCCGTCCGGAGCCGTTCACGGTCTTGTCAAAAGCAACGCTCTGCACCTCGATGTAATTCTTGTACGCCACCGATGAACTGGAGTAATTCTTGAATTCCCCAAGGGCTTTCTTCTTTCCGCTTCCCTTGTCTTTACCGTACCAGTTGATCTTGTGGGTATTTCTGTCATAATCTTCGACCAGGACAGAAAGCTCGTTCCAGGGGACCTGTATCTCGCCCTGGCCCGTGCCGTCCGGATCGTATGCGACCCCGTAGGGGTTGCTGGTATCATTGGGATCGTTGCCCTCCGGATTCGTGCCGTCCAGTGTGAGCAGCGTGCTGCCCGGAATGGTCTCGGTCAGTTCTTCCCCGTCTTCTTCCGCAAAAACGGAGACCGGGAGCAATCCGAAGATCAGCGTCATACACAGCAATAATGCCCAGATTCGTTTCCCTTTCATCGATCAATCATCCTCCCCATTCTTTTCTTTATCACAGTTTGTGTCCCTGATGTTTCGTTTCATCTTCCGGTATCTTGTCAGCATGATCGTGACCGCCGTACCGAGCATGAAAGCAAGGACCGCCACCATCACGTACCCGCCCGCACCTTCCGAGAGCAGCGAAGAGGCGCCGAAAAATCCTTCCGTTACGCCCTCCGGCAGACGCTGAAGATCGGCAGTCAGCACAAGCAGCAGAACAAGCAGGACCGAGCTCATCCCGCCGCTTGTCAGCAGAATGCGCCTGTCCCGTTCTCTCTGCAGTCCGGCCGCACGCTGATGCACGCGCCGGATCCGTTCTTCATTCTTTCCCATTTCAAGAATCACCTCTTTGACAGAAAAAGACTCTTCTGCCTTTATAGATACCCGAAAACCGGAAATTCCCCCCTGGATCTCATAAAAAATCCGCACAGGGTTCCCGGAGGGAACTCTGTGCGGTATCAAACATTATTTGGGTTTTCAGTCTTCTGGCGCAGGCGCTCTCAGATTCGGATCCAGACGGAGGAGATTGCCCACCAGCGACGTCACGATCGGGATCAGATAACCCACGATCGCAGCTGGTCCGGGCTGGGAAACGAGGATATTGTATACCCCGTGGAGCGTGATCACCGTGGCGAGCAGTCCGATGGTCCCGGCGACGCGGATCCATTCCCTGCCCCAGAGTCTCAGCATGCCTGCCGCCATAATGAAGGCGCAGACCACGTGCATCGAACCGGTCCCGAACCCGCGGATCAGATAATACAGCGTCCGGCTGGGCTCGTTCTGTACCAGATAACAGACGTTTTCAAGGGTCGCGAAACCGATGGAGACCATCAGAAAAGAATTGACGGCCCTCTCGATCGGCGGTTCAAAGATCAGCAGATAAAAGAGCACCGGAAACAGTTTCATCGTCTCCTCGACGACAGGCGCGATCTCCAGGGATGCGGACAGCAGATCCGCCCCCTGTATCGTTGCCAGAAAAGTGCTGATGTACGAGGAAAGCAGGCAGGCGACCATGCCGGTAAGCAGGAACATCAGCGATTTCCGCGCTTCCTTGCGGACACAGAGGATCGCGATGACCATCGGCGCGGACAGACAGATCAGGATGTTCTCTATATAAATCATGCGGCCACCGCCTTTTTTAACGCCCAAGGGAAGATAAGAAAAACAGCGGACAACAGGATGTCGAACCAGAAATACGGGTGAGCCAGTGAGTCATACACCCCGAAGCAGGACGCGGTCCATGCCGCGTACTCCAGCAGGCAGAACAGAAGCACGGACCAAAGGAGCAGGATCTCCGGCTGCTGTTTCGCGTTCTTTCCCTTCAGTGCAAGCAGCCGGCTTCCGATGTTCCAGAAAAGCGTCCCCATAAGGAGCGCGCTGATCACATTGCCGAACAGATCGCCCCACTGAAGGTAGAACAGACACATCCCCGCCGCAAATGCAGGTCCGATCCAGAGGATCCGTTTCTTTTTCGGATCTCCGCCGTCGTCCGGGAATTCGAGCACGAGCAGCAGGAGGAACAGATAGGACGCGTACCAGCCGATGTACGAAATATAGGAGAATTTCGGTGTATCGCCGAAGAAGATCAGAAACAATTCCCAGTACAGGTCGCCAAGAAAAAAGACTCCGGATGCAAGAGCCAGCAGGAACCACGGACGCTTGCGGTAACGGAATCCTCTTCGCAGTGCTACCAACGCGCAGATCCCTGTGGTCAGCAGCTGAAAGGCGTTTACGATGGCCTCAGTCATCTGCGTTCCTCCGGTCGGCGCGTATTTCCATTCAGGAATCCCTTCAGCCTGTAGCAGAAAACCGTCACCGCCGCACCCAGCATGAAAGCCACGGTCCCGACGACGATGAATCCCAGTGCGCTGCTTCCGGAGAAAACGCTTGCGCTTCCGATTCCCGGCGTCAGTTCCGGGATCATCGTTCCGGCGAATCCCGGCATGAGCGACGCCAGCAGGACGACCAGGGCAAAACAGGCCAGCACGCTCGACGCCTGCATGACCTGGACCCGGTGCTGACGGTCTTCCCTCTCTATTTCCGCCGCCCGGCTGTGCAGCGCGGCGATCCGTTGTTCATTCGTACGCATTGGTGATCCCTTCTTTTTCCAGTTCTTTCCGCAGGACGTTCTTTCCTCTCTGAAGAAGCTTGTCCACCCGCTTCCGGCTGACGCCCATGACCGTAGCGGCATCCGTATAACTCAGATCTTCCGCATAGACGAGCCAGAGCGCCTCCCGCAGATCCGGGTCGATGCGCCTCAGGCACTCATTCAGAGCGCGCTTCCGTTCCCGGTCTCTCAGGTTCTCCTCCGGCAGGTTTTCCGTCCCTGCCTCCGGCTCCGCTTCTTCCGGGCTGAACAGGTCCAGCCGGCTCATCCGGTGATGGAATCTTGCCGCGAGATTGCGCGCCGTTTTGAACAGATACGCCTTGAATCCGCCTTCCCGTATCTGCGGCCGCTTCACCATGATCCTGGCGAACGCCTCCACCATCAGGTCTTCCGCGTCCTGCCAGTCATGCAGATAACCGTTCAGGTATCCGGTCAGGATGTCGCCGTATCGGATCAGTAGTTCATCGTAGGAGGAAGTATCGCCGCCCAGAAAAGCGCGGTACAGCATATCATCGCTTCGCAACGCGGCAGTTCCTCCTTTTCCGTTCGTGTTTTCGGGCGCCCGTGTCCATCGGGCAGCCTGACAGTTCAATTTTCTATCATATTGTACCACATCGCGTTCCGATACAAGAGGCAAAGCGCCCATGATCTGCCCATAAATAACTTCCGGGAAGGGCAGACATTCATCTGCCCTCCCGGAAGGATCACAGAAAAAGACTGTTATTGTTCCGGAGACACCCGCATTTCAGCTGATCCTGTCATAGCGGTACAGGAAGGTCACGACCTGCCCGCGGGTGCAGCCGTCACCGGAACCGAACTTGCCCGTCGGATTGCCGTGGCTGTCGGTATATCCGGTGGTAATGCCATTGGAAGCAGCCCAGATCACCGGCCTGTAGAAATAATCCGTGGACTTGATGTCCTTGAACGACGGCGCGGACGAGGTATCCACTGCGGGTTCGCCCGCGAATCGATACAGGAAGGTCACAATCTGGGCACGGGTGCATTCATCGTCCGAGCCGAAGTAACCGGTCGGATTGCCGTTCTTGTCGGTATAACCGGTCGTGATCCCCTGCGACGCTGCCCAGATCACCGCTTTGTAGAAATAATCCGTCTGCTTCACGTCATGGAACGTCGGCGCACCGGACGGATCCACCTGCGGGCTTCCGGCGTAGCGCCACAGGAACGTCACGATCTGACCTCTGGTACACTCGTCCTTCGGTCCGAAATATCCCTCTTTCTTCCCTGTGTATCCCGTGGTGATCCCGCGGTCCAGCGCCCAGTAAACAGGCTCAAAGAAGAAATCGGCAGATTTGTTCACATCCTTGAACAGGACCCTCACATGGCAGATATAGTGAATTACCCATGCTTAAAAGCACGGGCTTCCCGTTTCAACGGCAATAACCTTACTCTGCAGCAGATCGGATTCCGCCTCAAAGCAGAGG
>CAMKDB010000064.1 GCA_946411155.1 uncultured Faecalibacterium sp. | reverse complement strand
AATCGTGCTGGCTTCGTTAACAGTCACACAATCCCGGGCATACAGTTCGCAGACAGGCCCTTCATATCCTTCCGTGCTGAACACAGGATATTCAGTGAACTCCAGTTCTCTGTCCAGCGGGAACTGTCTGGAAAGCTGTACGACCTTCGCGGTCTCATCCAGCAGGACCGCGCCGGCGATCTCCGTATGTCTGGAATCATGTCCTACACGGAGCAGATATTTGCCTGCTTCAAGGATCCATGCCGAGCTTTCTTCGTCATAACTGGTCAGGTCTCTGGTTGGGATCCGCAGTGTAACGGTCTCCTTCGCGCCTGGAGCAAGTGTCGATGTCTTCTGATACGCCTTCAGTTCCTGATAGGGCTTTCTCAGTTTTCCTGCCGGAGCGCTGACATACAGCTGAACGACTTCCTTGGAAGCCGCTTTACCGGTGTTTTCCACCTCCAGTGTCACGGTGACCTCGTTCCAGTCCGCTGTGACACGGTAATTGCTGAAGGAGAAATCCGTGTAGGAAAGGCCGTGTCCGAAGGGATAGACCACTTCCAGCTGTTTCGTGTCGAAATGACGGTAGCCTACGAAGATATCCTCGACGTAGTCCTCCTGATAAGGATCGCCGTCGTTCTCAGAGAAAGTCCGGCATGCAGGATAATCTTCATAAGACAGGGCGTACGTGTCCGTAAGCCTTCCGCTGGGAGAGACTTTCCCGCTGACGATGTTTGCCAGTGCAGTACCGGATTCCAGGCCTGCCTGTCCGAGCAGAATCAGGGCAGAGACTTTTTTGTTGGCTTCCAGCCAGCTGCAGTCGATGACGCAGGTGTTCAGCACGACAATGACCTTGCCGAAGCGGTCTGTGAGCATGGTGATGTTCTCTTTTTCGTTGTCGCTGAGGTAGTAATCACCCTTTTCCGGCTTGCGGTCAAAACCTTCTCCGGTATTCCGCTTGATCACATAGAACGCGACGGATGCGGCAGACGCACCTGCGATCTCCTCCTCGGTGAGTACATCCACGTCAAAGTACGCTGTGCGGCCGCTGAACCGTTTATCAAGAAAAGTCAGACTCTTATCTTTTTTCTCGATCTCTTTTTTCTTCTTGTCATAGTTGTTCAGCCAAAGATCGGATACGATCTGATAGCCCGCTTTCTTCAGGCCATCAGATACCGAGACCGTATAGGGGCTGAACGCGTATCCGCTTCCCGTGCCGCAGACTGCAGTATCCCTGCTTCCCGCACCGAAAAGAGCAACGCTCTGAGGTTTCAGCGGCAGAACGCCATCGTTCTTCAGCAGAACGATTCCTTCCTCCGCAGCCCGTAACGCCACTTCCGCATTGCCCTTTACCGGCAGTTTGCCAAGCAGTTTTCCTGTCGCGGCATAAACGCCGAGTTGCAACACATTCATTCTTGCCATGAAACTTACTCTCCTTCTCTGTATACATAAATAGGCACTGTTATCTGAATATATTGTACTTGATGATTTCAGGCGACAGTTACAATGTTTTTGCTATTTGTGTCGCTTTTTTGGCACAAATTCTCAATCAGTCCGTAAAAGGAAGACCGCCGGAACCCGGCGGCCTTCTTCAGTATTCTTTGCTCCAGCGTTGACGCGCGTCTCAGTCACCGTTTCGCTGACCATTGAGCAGCCAGCGTTTTCCGAACACCGCAAGCGTGATCATGCCGATCAGGCTGGTCAGCATCAGGATCAGCCAAAGGGAGATCCTGGAATTGTCTCCTGTTCCAGATAGGTCGGAAAGAAAGAGGCGGAATCCCGCCGGATCATTCTCCCGGGCAGGTCTCACGGGATCAAACCCGCGTCCCAACACATATTCTTACATATATTTAACCTTTATAATTTCCTCACAGATACACATCAAAAACAAGAATAACCGAACTGTTTCCGCCGAAATATCCGACACGCATTCCATCGCCTGTGTTCCGGATTATTCCCGCCCGGGAACTGACATGTTATGATGGTTTCAGAGACAACTATCATTAAGGGGGAAAAACCCAATGGAAGACGGAAACAAGAGAAAGAAGATCGACGGCGAGGAACTGGACCAAGAACTCGGGGGCAAATATCCGGAGCGCGCCAGACGTGGGCTGGACAAGTTCCGCGGACTTGTCCAGAAGAGAAAGCCGGAAATGCTGGAAGTGTACGGAGGTCCCCGCTTCCATGCGCAGACGCCTGCTCCGGAAAGCGAAGCCGAAATTCTGGACGTCTACGCAGGCCCGGAATATTTCGGCCTACCGGATCAGGAAGATCCCGATGGCCTTTCGGACCGGCCGTCCCGTGCTGAACCGGATCCCAGCGAGATGCTGATGGTCTACGCGGGGCCACCCGCGGAATGGACGAACATGATGGCAGTCTATGCCGGACCGGATTACTTCGCAAACCGGAAAGACAACGGGATCGGTTTCATCCAGACCAGCACGGACAGCAGTCCGGAAAGACCTGCGGAAATACCTGAGCTGAAAGAAGGCCAATGGTTCTGTCCGATGTGCGGCGCCCTGAATTCCGGAAAATTCTGTATCGAGTGCGGCAGCGTTCGTCCTGCGGAGGATACGCCATGACGGACTATCGGCTCTACAGCGCTGTCTGGGAGATCACCCTCGCCTGCTGCTTCTCCTGCAGATATTGCGGTTCCGCAGGAGGCAGAGCCCGAGATAATGAACTGACGACCGATGAATGCCTCAGCATTGCCCGGCAGCTTGCGGAACTCGGATGCGAAAGGGTTTCCCTCATCGGAGGCGAGATCTTTATGAGACCGGACTGGCTGGAGATATGCACTGCCCTCAGCAGCCGTGGGATCCGCGTGAACATCATTACCAACGGATTCCTGTTCACGGACCGGATCATCGAAGATCTGCGCAGTGCCCGGATCGAATCCGTCTCCGTCTCTCTGGACGGGCCGAAAGATGTCCACGATAAATATCGTCAGAACGGCAGTTATGACCGCGCGCTGCTTGCGCTGCACACACTGCGGAATGCGGGGATCCCCGTTTCGGTCATCAGCACGCTGAACAGTGAGAATGTTCAAAGGCTTGGCGAACTGCTTGAGCTCCTTCGGAACAGCGGCATCTACGCCTGGCAACTGCAGGCGTGTTCACCCATGGGCAATGCCGCCAGCAACGGCGTGGCATATGCCTTTGACCCCAGACAGGCTATCGGATTTGTGGAAAATCATATGAACAGCGTCCCCTTCGCACTCGGTGTTGCGGACAACATCGGATATTTCGGTCCTTCCGAAGGCAGTATCCGCGGGAACCGCAGCGGGAAAGCCTATTTCATGGGATGCCGCGCAGGCATCTCCTCTGTCGGTATCGATAGCGTAGGAAATGTGCGCGGATGCGAGTCCATGTATGACCCTGCTTTCAATGAGGGGAATCTGCGGGAAAAGACACTGCGTGAGATCTGGGAAGATGAAAATGCCTTCCGCTATAACCGTGGGTTCGATCCGTCTCTGCTTTCAGGTGCTTGCGCTGACTGCGAGATCGGGCCTTACTGCGCGGGCGGATGCAGGTCATATAATTTCTTCTGTCACAGAAAACTGTATGAGGCGCCGCGCTGCGCTCGTGCGCTGGACCTGACGGAAAAGGATTTCTCCAAAACATCGAAATAATCAGAAACATATCGTCTGTTTATTAAACCAATTATCTTATACTTTTTATTATTTCGATCCGGTCTACTTTGCCGTTGCTGTCGGGATCACCACCGGTTATACCGGAAAGAAGTTTGGGTACTTCGGACCGGACGACCCCTGTACCCGGGCACAGGTCGTTACCTTCCTTTGGCGCGGAATCGGAAGGCCGGACCCCAAAACAACAGACGTTCCTGCCTTTTCGGACGTCAAGGAAATGGACTATTATTATGAGGCTGTGCGCTGGGCTGCCTCTTATGGCATCACCACCGGATACACCGGAACAGACAAATTCGGACCGGACGATCCCTGCACCAGAGCGCAGATCGTTACCTTCCTGTACCGCTTCAATCAGGTCGTAGACTGGTTCCCGGATGAGACTGCGGAAAACACGTTCTCGGATGTGAAAGACGGCCAGTTCTATACCGAGCCTGTTCTCTGGGCAGTTAATTACGGCATCACTACCGGTTATACCGGCACCGATCTGTTCGGAACGAACGATATCTGCACCCGCGGTCAGGTCGTCACGTTCATCTACCGTATGGATTGAGCAAATCTTTTCAGGATATAAGAAAGAACATGGCGGAATGATTCCGCCATGTTTTTTGTCTCTCTATTTTTCAGCCCATCAGGATGTTTCCCTTTTCTCATACGGCTTCCTTGCCAGCCACCCGCGGAAGATTCCGCCTTCGAACAGTGAAGTGATGGTGAAGAAGATATCCGCAAAGATGATGAAGACGAAAGATGGAATCAGGATCCGGGTATACTTCGTTCCGCTGAAGGTACCGTCTTTCATGTATCTGCCCATTCTTGCCAAATAATACAGTACGCCAAGGTTGAAGTACAGAAGCAGCACAGCGTTTTCCGCGAAACTGAGCCAGGCACTCACCGGGAAGAAATTCCCGGTCTGTACGCCGCTGAGTACTGTGTTCAGCGCAAGAAGCGCAATATCAACGATGAAGAGGATCCGCGTCACGTTGAGCATCACGCCGCCGCCGATCCCGACGCCGCCGCCCCATTTGAGGCCCGCGCGGTCGCAGAAGTGCCCGAATGACTGCATCAGTGGTTCATTCTGTTTTCCTTCGATAAAACCGTTATTGGCGATGCAGTAAACATTGAGTTTCAGGCCGTTTTCTTTGCAGAATCCTTCCATATGCTCCAGAAAACAAAGCACATGGGAAGGGATCCCGTCCACATAGAGCGGGAGGCCGAACACGACCGAATCCGCATCCTTCAGTTGCTCCAGGATCCGGTCATGGTCTGCATGCGTACGCAGCTTCTCACTGACCTTCTCCCCGCTTACGAACAGGCGCTGCAAAAAGAGGAAATATGCCGAAGCGCAGAAGCGCTTCTTGGGGCTGCAATTGACGAATACCGTTTTCATAGGGCACCCTCCAGTTCCGACAGATCCCCGAGAAACACGACTTCGGACCGCTGGTAACCGTCGTTGACCGCGTTGCGCTCCGCGAGATAACGGAACGATTCTTTTTCTCCTTCAGTGATATCCCCGTACACGATGACTTTCCAGAGTCCCCGTTTTCCGTATCGCAGTGTGTGGTGCATCTGTCCGCCGCGGTACGTACTGAACGGCGTCGAACTGCCGATCGAACGGTCCAACACATTCTTGACGGCGGCGCTGTAGCCACCGTACAGATTCTTGGTCACGATCACCAGCTCGTCTGCCTGACCGAAGATCCTGCAGACCTGCTGAAGTTTATCCTCCATGAAGCATTCCGCCGGATGCTTGGTCCAGCACCCGAAGCAGCCTTGGCACGGCGCGTATTTTCCATCCGCCTCGACTGTAAGATCAAAGCCCCCGCCTTCATATCCCTGTTCCAGATCATGTATGAGGACTCTCATATCAACCCTCCTGCTCTGCCGCAAGCACAGCGCCGTTCCATGCGCGTTCCAGATGCTCTGCAATTAGTTTCTCGTCAAATTCCAGGCTGTTGTTCGCAATGAGACTCGCATATCCGTGGGCGAACATCGCGACGGTCAGAAATACTTCTTTCACTATTTCTTCGCTGATCCCAGTGCCTTCCTGCATAGCGGATATGACCGGGATCAGTTCTTCGGAATCGATCATTTCCGGCAGGCTGTTCTCTGTTGCGTAGCCGGACTGGAACAGAAAACGGAATAACTGAGGCTCTTCAACGGCGAACCGGATGTAGTTCAACCCGATCCCCAGGATCGGATCCTGTTCCTGCCGGACCGTCATCAGGTACTCGCTGTGAAGCTGATCTGCACGTTTATAAACAGCCTGTTTCAGACTGTCGATGGTCTCAAACTGATACATCACCGGCTGCGTAGAACACTTGAGTTCTTTCGAGACCTTCCTGACGTTGATTTGTTCGAACCCGTCCCGGCGCACCACCGCGATGGCGGCGTCCAGGATCATCTCCTTCGTGACCTTTGATTTCGGAGGCATGGATGATCTCCTTTTGTAACGTTTGTTATATAACACATGTTATTATACAATACCCCTATACGGCGGTCAACAAGGAAAAAACGGCGGCACGACCATACGGACGTGCTGCCGTTTTCATTAACAACAAAACAAATCAGTGGAACAGTCTCTTGGCAAATTCCGCTGTGGCGTACCGCCATGGCGCCCACTCATGGAAACCCGGAGATTCATAGAATACCATCCTGAACCCTTTTGCGCGCATCTCCCGCGTCTCTCTGCGGAGAACCTCGCATGCGGGTTCATATGAACCGGCGTTCACGAAGAACAGATCGAAATTCCTGTTGAAGGCCTCCGGATCCTGAAGCAGGTTCAGCCGGTCCTCCCGGTCGGAACGGATCCCGGGAGCGCTGAAAACACCTGCGTTTGCGAAGACTTCCGGATATTTGATCACGGTGTTCATGGTCTGTCCGCCGCCCATGGAGAATCCTGCGACCGCTCTGTGATGGCGGTCTGCGATCGTCCGGTATTTCCCGTCGATAAAAGGCACGCAGTCTTTTGCGATAAGGTCTTCCACCGGACTCGCCACGGGATTTCTGCCGTAGTCATAACCTTCGGGGTAGACATAACCGCAGTTCATGACAACGATCATCTCCTCGCACTGGCCGTCCGCAATCAGATTGTCCATGATGTTGTGGACTTTTCCCTGCCAGATCCAGCAGGACTCGGCCTCGCCGCCGCCATGCTGCAGATAGAAGACCGGATAACGTTTTTCACGGTCCGTGTCATAGGTCGGAGGCGTGTATACCCAGCAGACCCGGTAGTCCTTGACCGTTTCGGACCAGAAATAGTTCATGCGGACCGCGCCGTGCGGGACATCGTGGATCATGTAGAAATCGGAATACTTGTCCGGCAGTTCAAAGAAGTTCATCACTCTGCCGTAGCCGTAGCCATATGGCATATAGGGATTCAGGGAAAGGTTCCCGTCCACGTAGAAATTGACGAAGTGGAACGCGGATTCCAGACCGCTGACCGTGACACGCCACCAGCCGTCTTCCCCCTTCTCCATGTCGATCTTCCTGTCCGGGAAGGATCCGCCGGTGCCGCTGACCTGAACGCTCTTCGCGTCAGGCGCATGATAGGCAAAGTTCACGTCCCCGTTTTCCAGGACCTCAACGCCCTTCGGCAGAATGTAATAGGAACCGTTGGGACGTCCTTTCTCATCAACGGTGCGCATGAGATCCCGGTGGGGATCGTCAAAAAACAACGCATGGGCAGTGACAGCCTGATTGTTCAGTATTTCTTTCGGGATCATCGCTCAGCCCTCCTTCTTCTGAAACAGCAGCTGCAGATATTCGCGTGCGGAGAAGCGCCAGACATCCCAGACGTGAAAACCGGGATGATGATAGCCGGTCACGTTCACGCCGATCTCCTGCTTTGCTTTCACGATCGGATCGGTACTTCTCAGATATCCCTCATCGTCGCCTCCGGAGAAGAACAGGACGTCGAAGTCGCGGTTCACCTGCTCCGGATCGTTGAAATAATCGGTGAAATCATATTCGTTGCGCTGAATCGGGAAACCGCCCGAGAATACGCCGAGGTTGGCGAACAGGTCTCTGTGATGCATGGCAGTGAAGAACGCCTGACCGGAACCGAGTGACAGTCCCGCGATGGCTCTGTGATTGCGGTCCGTCAGCGCACGGAAATGTTTCTCGATATGGGGGATACAGTCTTTCACCAGTTCGGAATCGAAGTCGCCGGGGAAGAAATTGGGCATCTCTCCTTCCTTGAACGCGTAGCCGCAGTTCATGACGATGATCATTTCCTCCGCCTTTCCCTCCGCGATCAGGTTGTCCGCGATGAGGTTCAGGTGGCCCTGCCAGACCCAGCCCATCTCGTCCTCTCCGACGCCGTGCTGGATATAAAGCACCGGGTACTTCCTGTCGCTCTCGTCATATCCCGCAGGCGTGTAGACCCAGGCGCATTTCAGTCTTCCGGTAACGGAAGAGGGATACAGTTCCATGCGGACGTCGCCGTGGGGCACGTCCTTCAGCATCCAGAAACCGTCTTCTTCGCCGGGAAGATCGAACACGTTGATGGGATAGAACCAGCCATAGCCCACAGGCGCGTCCGGGTTCACGGAGAGATTTCCGTCCACCCAGTATTTATGGTTATGGAATCCGGGGCGGATCCCGGAGACCGTCACGGTCCACCAGCCATCCTCCCCTTTGGTCATTTCGCGGCGTTCGTCGCTGAAATAACCGCCGCATCCGGCGACTTCTACTTTCTTCGCATCCGGCGCGTAATACCGGAAACGGACATCGCCGTTGTCCAGGATCTTGATGGCGGGCTCCGCGTCCACCAGTTTGATGTCTTTGATCTTCTTGCCCATATCCTTGTCGTAAGGATCCATCTTGAAGTTCATCTTCAGATCCTTGTCCGGCTTGTGGAAATAGAGCATCGAAGAACTGACGACAGGGTTCTTGTAGTAGTCCTGTACCAAGCTGATCACTCCTTTCGAATCTGTTTTATTCATAGATTGGCCTGCGTTTGAGCGGCAGATAGTCCCGCATCGCGATCGGGATATATGCCTCCCACAGCGGGAAGTCATGACTGTATCCGGGGGCAACTGTGTACTCCATGGGATATCCGATCTCACGCATGAGCCGGACATCGTTTTCCACACGGGCACGGATGAATTCTTCGCTGCCGCAGAGCATGTGCACCGGCGTGGGATTCCCGTCCGCCATGGCTTTCTTTGCAGCCGCCATCAGGTCGAAGCGGGAGCCTGCCATCGTTCCGTCTCCGAAAGTCGCGGGGTACAGTTTGAAGCCTTTCCGGAAATGATCCTGCTTCAGCTCCTCCTCCAGACGATCCGGATCCAGTGTCATACCGATGCCGCCGGACATGTCGACACAGTAACCGAACAGTTCCGGATGCAGCATCGCCGTGCCGATGGCAACGTTACCGCCCATGGCGTACCCCATGATGAAATTGTCCTCCCTTTTCCCTGAGGACGGGAAAAGAGACTGGATCACCAGCGGGAGTTCCTTTGCGAGAAAGCTCTGATAGGCAACGCCGTACTCTGTGTCGACGCCGAAACTGTTCGCGATATTCGGCGTGACCAGCATCACACAGTTTTCCTGTGCGTAGCGCTCCGCATTGGTGTACCGGTAAACAAGGGAGTCATCATCTCCGCCCCCATGGATCAGGTAGATTGTCTGATACTTCATTCCGGGTTTCCACTCGAACAGTTCCCTGTCCGGCAGCGGAGAACGCAGATTGCTCATACGGTCCGGAGGAAGCGTCATGCGGTCAGTGGGAAATACGACGGTGATATCCACGTATTTTCCCAGCAGTTGGCTGCGGTAATTCATGCGCATCATACTCATTTTGCTTCACCTCATGATTTCAAAGAGACGGCCGGAATGCATCCATCCCGGCCGTCGTTGATATGACTCGATCTGTGCGGCCGTTCAGAAGAGTTCCACAGCCTTGCGCTCTACCGGGAATGCCTTCACATAGGCATCCAGATAAGCGCGGAAAGAAGCGACCAGTTCGGGCTCCGCCATGACCGTGGAGGACTCCGCATCCGCGAAGACCTTGTTATCCAGATAGTCTTCCAGCGTTTCTCCTTCTTCCCTGCCAATCATATACGCGCACAGCAGCGCCATGCCGTAGGGACCGCCCTCGCCGGCGGTCTTCATCACGGAGACCGGTACGTCGCACGCCGCGGAGAGCATCTTCTGCCCTGCAACAGGCGTCTTGAAGAATCCGCCGTGTCCGTACAGTTTGTCCACCGTCACTTTTTCTTCATTGATGAGGATGTCCAGACCGACTTTCAATGTGGAAAGCGCGGAGAGGACATGCGCCCTGCCGAAATTGGCGAAGGTAAAATTCGCGTCCGGTTTGCGCAGGAACACGGGTCTGCCTTCGTCGATATCCGTGACGCCTTCACCGGAGAAGTAGTTGTAGCTCAGGAGTCCGCCGCAGTCCGCGTCGGCTTCCAGCGCCTTGGTGAACATCAGGGTCAGGACCTGTCCGAGGTTCAGTTCCACACCGACGAGTCCGGCGAACTCTTTCAGAAGATTGCCCCAGGCATTGAGATCCGAGGTGCAGTTATTGCAGTGGACCATGGCGACGGGCATGCCGGAAGGTGTGGTGACCATATCGATCTCCCTGTGTACGCCCAGAGCGTGATCCGCAACCAGCATGGCGAAATCCGAAGTGCCGGCAGACACGTTGCCGGTCCGGACACGGACGGAATTGGTCGCCGCCATTCCCGTTCCCGCGTCGCCTTCGCACGGAGCAAGCGGGATCCCTGCTTCCAGTTTGCCGGAAGGATCCAGGAATTTCACGCCTTCTTCAGTCAGGACGCCGGCAGGATCGCCCGCGACGAGCACCTTGGGGAGAATATCCCGCAGTTTCCAGGGCATTCCGGAGATGGCGTCGAACTGATCCATCATCTTCTGATCGTAATCCAGCGTCTCGCTGTCGATGGGGAACATGCCGGAAGCCTCTCCGACGCCCATGACCTTCTCTCCCGTCAGCTTCCAGTGGATGTAGCCGGCGAGCGTAGTCAGATACGCGATGCTGCCCACATGAGACTCGCCGTTGAGGATCGCCTGATACAGATGGGCAATGCTCCAGCGCTGGGGAATGTTGAATCCGAAGAGCGCGGTCAGTTTTTCCGCTGCTTCACCGGTGATGGTGTTGCGCCAGGTGCGGAACGGCGCCAGCAGATTGCCCTCCGCATCGAAAGGCAGGTAGCCGTGCATCATGCCGGAGATCCCGAGCGCGCCGACATGCGTCAGGTCCTCACCATACTTTTGTTTCACGTCTTTTACCAGATCCGCATAACAGGCGTGCAGCCCTTTGTGGATCTCTTCCATGGAATAAGTCCAGATCCCGTCCAC
>CAMKDB010000063.1 GCA_946411155.1 uncultured Faecalibacterium sp. | reverse complement strand
AAAAGACGAACACGATCGCCAGAAGCAGGATCAGGATATCCAGTACCGTTCTCTTCTTCCTCATTTTTTTCTTTCCTCCGCATCAGACCGGTTTTTTCCATCATACATATGCCGCGCACAAAAAACAAGATGACAAAAACGTATGTTTCTGTTTTTCGCACCTTTCCATTTTCTTCTGTATGCGGGGTGTCTTTTTCCTTCCGGATAGGGTATACTCTATACATTAACATCTTATCGGAGGATGAGATATGAACTGCTGCCAGACCCTTCCTGACGATTACCGTGAGATCTATTCTGTCGACCTTCAGAAAGACAAGAAGACCGCTCTCCTGATAACTGTTCTCAGTTTGGTCCTGGGCATCGCTGCCTTGGTGCTTTCGCACCTGCTATTTCCCTTCTCCATCTTCGCCATTCTCGACATGAGCCAGGGTATCGGCCCATACCTGATCCGTACCGCTGTCTTGCTTGCCGGAATGATCGCCTACATCGTGCTCCACGAACTGACCCACGCCGCCGTGATGAAATACTATGGCGCGACCAAACTCCGGTTCGGGTTCTCACTGATGTATGCCTATGCGGGAAGTGAACGGGATTATTTCGGAAAAAAGCCTTACATCCATATCGCACTTGCCCCCGTCATCGTATGGGGCGCAATATTTCTGGTTCTTTCCCTGACCGTCCGCGGGCCTTATCTCGGAGTAGTAAATCTGCTGCAGATGGTCAACCTGTCCGGCGCTGCGGGAGACCTGTACGTCTCCTGGAAATTCGCACGTTTCCCGGACGACCTTCTGGTGAAAGACACCGGAGTCGATATGAAAGCCTATTCCAGGCAGTCCCTGTAAGCGGTTCATCATCTCGATGGATCACAATGAATCATGAACGCAGCTGCGGAGCCGTCCTTTTCACGGTCCGTGACGGTGTACCGTATTATGTTCTCGTTCAGGAAAACTATTACGGTTTTCCAAAAGGACATATGGAAGCCGGCGAGACGGAACGGAAGACCGCGATCCGTGAGATCCGCGAGGAAGCCGGCGTTGACGCCGTCATCATCGGCGACTTCCGGAAAGTCGACCGGTACCTGCTGAAGTACAAGCAGGACACGGAGAAGACCGTTGTCTATTTTCTTGCCTATTTTGAGGGACAGGAAATCCATTACCAGAGAGAAGAACTCAACGGTGCCGTTTTGGTGCCCTATGAGGAAGCTGTCAGACTGGTAACGCATGTTCGCCTGAAACGCGTTCTGCGCGAGGCACATCGTGTCGTCCTTCGCTGGATCGCCAAGAAAAATGCCGGGAATTCCGGCTCCCACTGATACGCAAAAGTCCCTGCGGAAGCACGTTCCCGTACAACCGCAAGGGCATTTTCTTTTCAGAAACATCCGGTCAGAGAATCGTTTCCATACCGATTTTCTGCGTACGGAGGCCGAGGTGCTCATAGAACCGCATCGCATCTTCATTGCACGCCCACACGTTCAGCGTGACATTGTAACAACCCTGTTCCCGTGCGAAAGCCAACACATACTCATAAAGTGCGGTTCCGATATGTCTGCCTCTGAATTTTTCATCCACACAGAGGTCATCGATATACAGCGTTCGGACATCGGTCAGGATGTTGTGTCCGATATGCTGCTGGAAGATACAGAACGCATATCCCGTCACCGTTCCATCCTCCTCCGCCACGAATATCGGACGTGATTCGTCCCGCAGGATCTCCATCAGTTCCGAGTCCGTATATTTCCGGGCATTTGAACGGAACAGATCCGGCCGTCCCTCATGATGCACGTTCAGGACCTGTGAAAGCAGGTCATCGATTGCGGGAATATCCCTTTCTTCCGCTCTGCGGATCATTGCCAGTCTCTCTTTTCCCTTCTCGTTTTTTGTTATTGTATCACAGATACGATACAGGAGGTTATCTATGGCCAGGTTCTCTTTCCGCCTGATAGCGTTACTGCTTATGATTTCTCTGTTGCTGACCTCACGCAGTGGAACATCGCCAGGCTCAACAGATGACCCGGGCGGGTTGTCTTCCGGAGATTTTCTTATGGGAACAGGGCCTTCTGACGGAATCTACCGTGTATCCACTCTGATCTATCAGGTCCCGGAGATTACTCCCTGCCTGATGAAATACGACGACCTCGGAGTCCTGGGCGAAAAACTGTACGGATTCGATTTCCGCGGCGGGCACTGGGATCTGCTGGGCAAAGTGGAGCCATCTTCCCTCAGCGCTCAGGATATCGCTGAACGGATCGATGAAAGCTGGATCGACAAAGATCTTGTGTTCGATCCCCTCTCGTTGCTGCTTCAGACAGATCTGTGCGTTCAGGCAGAAAACGGGATTACCTATTATCTGCATCCTCATGCAACATCCTTTGTCAATGGCGTTATCGCGGAGGAAAAGAATGGAAAGATTCGTGCAGTCTGGCTCATGGGCAGAATGGACGAGTTCCCACAGGAAATCCCCAGATGCCTTCAGGACGAAGAAGCACCTGTTCCGACCAGACTGACACTCTTCCGGGAGAAACGGACATTCACTGTTTCCATTCCTGCAATCAACTTTACAGAAAAAGGGACTTTCCAGTATTCCGACGACCTGACACTCCATTTCCGGACAGAAAACGGCGCTGACCTCATGATTTTGAAGGAAATAGAAACCCCTACGCCCTACGGAATATGGTTCGAATATCAGGAAGGGAATGTCCCCGGGGACTATCTGAAAAAAGGGATGGTCTTTCAGGTCCCGAATGTCCGCGTCGCGCTAATGGACATGTGGGGTACAGAGCAGGTGGATCTGGACAGGGACGGAAAACAGGAGACTGTTTATTTCGGCGACTATGGTCTTTCCGGGCCACAGACTCTGACCGTTTCGGTGGATTCCGCTGGTTTGGACGCATATGTCTGGTATCTCGCCAACTTCCGCTCAATTTCCTTCCGGACTCAGGGCAAATCCTTATTCGTTGACACCGTATACCAGCGTTTCCGGGAACCCGAGGCCAGTTCCTCCTTTGAGGTCCGATACGACGGGCAATCCGTCTGGCTGGAAGATGAACAGGGAATCCCTGTGGATCCCGAATATGGTATCAACCGCTGAAAATCGTCACATTATTGCGGATTTAAACGACAGGTTTTGATACAATAAAATTATAGGAAAGTTTATCATCGAACCAAGAGGTAAAAAATATGCAGGAATATGAAAAAGAGCATCTCCAGCAGCTTCGGGATCATCTCGGAGAATGTACGGTCCTTCTGAAAAAGGACGGTTCCTTCCCGCTTCCCGCACCGTGTCCTATATCTGCCTATGGCGGCGGTGTCCGTCATACCGTAAAAGGCGGTACCGGCTCAGGAGAGGTCAATTCCAGATTTTTCGTTTCCGTCGAGCAGGGACTCCGGGACGCGGGATTCACACTGACCACCGGCGCCTGGCTGGATGCATATGACGGAGTTCTGGAAAAGGCAAAAAAGGAATTCATCAAGGCCATCAAGGCACGTGCGAAAGAGAAGCATTCCAATGCCATCATTGAAGGCATGGGTGCTGTCATGGACGAACCGGAATACACGATCCCGCTCAGCGGGAATTCGGATACCGCCGTCTATGTACTCGCGCGCAATTCCGGTGAGGGCAATGACCGTAATCCTGTCAAAGGCGATATCAAACTGACAGATACTGAGATCCGGGACATTCTGGAATGCAACCGCGTATACCGCCGTTTTCTTCTCGTGCTGAATACAGGCGGTCCTGTAGATCTCTCTCCGGTCATGGAAGTCGGCAATATCCTGATCCTCTCTCAGTTGGGCGTGGATACCGGTACGGCGCTGGCGGATCTGATGCTCGGGCGCACGGTTCCGTCCGGCAAACTGGCAACGACATGGGCAAAGTGGGAGGACTATCCGTCCATCGGGGATTTCGGCGATCCAGACGACACCCATTACAAAGAAGGCGTATATGTCGGTTACCGTTACTTTGATTCCGCAAACGTTCGTCCTTTGTTCCCATTCGGCTTCGGTCTGGGCTATACAGAGATGGAAGTAAAAGCAGGAACAGTCACGAAGGAATGCAGCAGCGTCACTGTTCGCGCCACTGTGCGTAACACGGGCAACTATTCCGGTAAAGAGACCGTTCAGGCCTACCTTTCCTTCCCGTCCGTAACACTGGATCAGCCGTATCAGTCTCTGGTTGGCTTCGCCAAATCCAGGCTGCTTCTTCCCGGCGAGGAGGAAGAGCTCTGCATCACCTTCGATCTGAAACACTTCGCCTCCTACTCCGAGGCAGAGACCGCTTATATGCTGGAAGCGGGCGATTATATCCTCCGCATCGGAACAGATTCCGCCTCCACCTCGCCGGCTGCCGTCCTGCGGCTGCCGGAGACCTGCATCACCAGGAGAGTCCGGAACCTGCTTGGCGACCCCGGTTTTGAAGACTGGCATCCGGAATCATCTCGCGAAGAGATCCTCCCCGATCTGCCGGTACTGATTTTTTCTCCGGAAGATCTGCCTACCGAGAACATCTCCTACTCTCATAATGAACGCATCGATCACGCTCTGGGACTCCTGAAGAATGACGAACTGGCGTATCTGAATATCGGCGCATTCGATCCCAAGGGCGGACTTGCCAGCGTCATTGGAAACGCTGCACTTACGGTGGCAGGCGCAGCAGGAGAATCTACTCACATGCTGGACACCGCCGAATACCCGCCAATCGTAATGGCGGACGGTCCTGCTGGTCTCCGGCTCAGCAGGGAATTCTACCGTGACGAGGAGGGTGCGCACAGCATCGGTTCATCTCTCCCGGAGAGCATCACCATGTTCCTGCCCAAACTGCTCACATTGCTGATAGCCCGTCCCAAAAAACTGAAAAAAGGCGTTCAGATCGAGGAGCAATACGCTACCGCGATTCCAATCGGCACCGCCATCGCGCAGAGCTGGAACACGGAATTCGCACACCTTTGCGGAGATATCGTGGGCAGTGAAATGAAGCGTTTCGGCGTACATCTGTGGCTGGCACCTGCCCTGAATATCCACCGCAGCATCCAGTGCGGCAGAAATTTCGAGTATTACAGTGAAGACCCGCTGATCTCCGGCTCATTTGCCGCAGCGGTGACCAATGGCGTCCAGTCTCATGATGGCTGCGGCGTCACGATCAAGCACTATGCCGCCAACAACCAGGAGACCAACCGCTATGCCAACAACTCCTGCGTCAGCGAGCGCGCGATGCGCGAAATCTATCTGCGGGGTTTCGAGATCTGTGTCCGCGAGGCTCAGCCCTTCGCGCTGATGACCTCCTACAACCTGCTCAACGGCACACACACCTCCGAACACCGCGGTCTGTGCGTGGACATCCTTCGCAGGGAGTACGGCTTTGAAGGCGTGATCATGACCGACTGGGTTGTTTCAGCCATGACCTCCAAGAACAAAAAGTACGCCTCTCCGGATCCCGCAAAGGTAGCAGCGGCAGGATGCTCTCTCTTCATGCCTGGCAGCAAGAATGACTATGCCAACATGCTCAAGGGACTTCAGGCAGAAAGAGTTACGCGCAAACAGCTGCAGATCAACGCCACCTATCTGACGGATCTGATGAAGAAAGTCGGTCTTAAATGATCCCCTGATCCTGCTCTCCGTTGTTTTCCGGGAGCGCGGCAAACCGCCGCGCTCCCTTTTTCTTTATCAGGTCTTTTTCCGTCGTTCCATCAGGTCGTATAATAAGAAAAAACGAGGGAATACTGATGATCTATTTGTTGCTTATTCTGATCGCCGCCGTGTTTGGCGTGACGTATTTCATCTACCGCATCGGCTTCTATACCCCTGTGCGCGCGCAGCTGGAAGGTCTGTCCCATGAGAACAGGCCTGATCCGGATCCGACGCATCTGCATGTTATTGAGATGATGAAACAGCTGGACGCCATTCCTTTCGAGCGTGTGTATGTCATCTCCTACGACGGGCTGAAACTCAGCGGACGGCTGTATTATCAGAAGGAAGGTGCTCCGTTCCTGATCGGGTTTCACGGATTCCGCGGCACCCCTTCCTGGGATTTCAGCGGCGGAAGCCGGATGTATCTTCAGCTGGGCTACAACATTCTGCTCATCGAGGAACGCGGCCATTGCGAAAGCGAAGGACATACCATTACCTACGGTATCCGCGAGCGGAAAGACTGTCTCACCTGGATCCGATGGGTCACGGACACCTATGGAAGCGAGACGCGGATTCTGATTGCCGGCATCTCCATGGGCGCGGCGACAGTGCTGATGGCTTCCGGACTGGATCTTCCCGCAAATGTGAAAGGCGTCATCGCGGACTGCCCCTATACCACGCCTCTGGATATCATCCGCAAAGTCACGGAAACAGATATGAAGATCCCATACCGCATCGTCCGTCCTTTCATCCTTCTTGCTGCCCGCCTGTTCGGCGGATTCGACGTACGGGAGGGCGATGCTGCGGAAGCGGTGAAGCATACCCCTGTCCCCATCCTGCTGATCCACGGTGAAGCCGACGGCTTCGTACCCTGTGAGATGGGCAGAAAGATCGCCGCTTCCAATCCCGGAATGATCGAATTCCACACATTCCCCGGTGCAGATCACGGCATGAGCTATATCGCCGATCCTGCCCGGTATGAACAGATCGTCGCGGATTTTACCTGCCGCGTCCTGAATGGTACAGAAGATTAATGACATGATGCCGATCTCTCCACAAGCGGAAAAGGTGCTGCGCACTCTCAATGAAGCCGGCTACCGGGCGTACCTGGTAGGCGGCTGCGTCCGTGACGCCCTTCTCGGAACGGAACCAAAGGATTACGACATCACGACATCCGCCTTACCGGAGGAAACCAAACAGGCGTTCACCGGTTTCCATGTCGTGGACACCGGACTGAAACACGGAACCGTGACGGTCGTACTTGACCATACGCCCATTGAAGTCACTACCTTCCGCGCCGATCAGGAATATCTGGATCACCGGCATCCTTCTTCCGTCGTGTTCACACGGTCTTTGGAAGAAGATCTTGCCCGCCGGGACCTGACTATCAACGCCATGGCGTGGCATCCCGGCGAGGGACTCATAGACCTTTTCGGAGGCGAATCCGATCTAAGCAGTGGGATCATCCGCTGCGTCGGAGACCCGGATGAGCGTTTCCGTGAAGACGCGCTCCGGATCCTGCGCGCATTGCGTTTCGCCTCCCGTCTGGATTTCCGCATTGAGCCCGAGACCGAAGCAGCGCTGTTGCGGAATGCCGGGTTGTTGGAAGCGATCAGCGCGGAACGCATCGCGTCGGAGCTGAACGGGATCCTCCTCGGCAGAGGACCCGGAGAGATCCTTGTCCGCTATGTGGAGGTTCTTGGCATTCCGATTCCGGAACTCCTTCCAATGAAGGATTTCGAGCAACACAACCCCCACCACCATCTCGATGTGCTTCGTCACACTGCAGCGGTCGTGGACGCGGTTCCTGCTGAGAAAGACCTGAGGCTGGCTGCGCTCTTCCATGATATCGGAAAGCCGTCCTGCTTCACACAGGATGAGAACGGCACCGGACATTTCTACGGCCACGCGAAAATCAGCCGGAATATTACCACCAAAGTGATGCGTAGGCTGAAATATGACAACGCAACCAGAGAACAGGTGGAAAAACTGGTCATGTATCATGATCTGGATACGGAAGGACGGGAAGTCCTCATCCGCCGCTGGATGCGCAGACTGTCACCGGAACTGTTTGCCCGGCTGCTGTTTCTGAAACGAGCGGATATCCTTGGACAGCATCCGGATTACCGTGACGGACTGAAAGTACTGGATGAGACCCGAAACATCATGGAACGTCTTTTGGCAGATCATGTCTGCCTGACGATGCAGGATCTTGCCGTGACCGGTGCGGATCTCATTGCGGCGGGCGTTCCGCGCGGCCCCATAGTCGGGATTCTGCTGGACAAACTGCTGGACCGCGTGGCAGAAGGAAGACTGGAGAACAGAAAAGACACGCTCATCGACTGGGTAAAGGAGAACTATCATGAGGATTAAAAAACTGACCGAAAAGATGCTGATCAGCCTCTCCGAATACATCGCCAGGCATTATGTCCCGGAGGCGGATGAACTGGCATCCGAGGCAGGTGTCTGCGGAGCAACTCCATCATCTTCCGCTCCTAGAAAGAAAAAGAAATCGCAGACTGACGACAGCATCCAATATTCCAAAGAAGGTACCGGTATATCGGGAAAACCGCTGTCCGATGAAGACTATGCCTTTCTCGGAGATGCAAAAAACTGGCATATCCCTCCGGAGGCTTTTAAAGATAAAGATATGCGGGAGGAGACCGTCTCCCATTCGTACAGTTTCAACGCGCTTCCCTCTTTGGGCGGTTTCCGGGAAGAAAAGGCTTCATGTCCCGGCACTCCTTCTTCTCTTGATAAACTGATCCGTGAGGTGGATCTCGGCTTCTCCAAAACGCTCCTTCAACTGATCGATGAAAAGGGCATGACGGATTCGGAATGCTATAAAAAGGCCAATGTGGACCGCCGCCTCTTCAGCAAGATTCGCAGTGATTCAGACTATCACCCGAAAAAGACGACCGCCCTGGCGTTCTGTGTAGCATTGAGTCTGTCCGCGAAGGAGGCGGAATCCCTGTTGGACAAAGCAGGGTATTCCCTGTCCTATAGTTCTGTCACGGACGTCATCGTCCGCTATTTCCTGGATAACCGGCAGTGGGACATCGATCTCGTAAATCAGGCTCTCTACGAATACGACCAGCCGCTGCTCAGTTCCTGAATGTCGCTTTCCGGGCGACCTTCTGCACTGCAGACCTCCTTATAATCAGTTTGTAAACAAACGGAACAAACTGATCAAAGGAGGTATTTTACTATGAACCAGAATGAACTGAGAACATCGGAGATCGTCTTCATCCTCGACAAGAGCGGTTCTATGCACGCTGTCACGGAAGACACGATCGGCGGTTTCAATTCCACTCTCCAGGAGCAGCAGGCTGCGAGCGCGGGCGGTTACCTTACCACGATCCTTTTCGACAACCACATTTCCACGCTTCACGACCGCCTTCCCCTGAAAGATGTGCAACCGCTGACGACGAAGGAATACCGCGCCTCCGGGTGCACCGCACTGCTGGATGCGATCGGGACCACGATCCGCCATATCGAGCAGGTGCACCATTATATCCGGCCGGAAGATGTGCCGGAAAAGACTCTCTTCGTCATCATGACGGACGGACTGGAGAACGCCAGTCACTCCTTCACCGGGGATCAGGTCCGCGGGATGATCGATGAGAAACAGAAAGCCGGATGGGAATTCGTCTTCCTTGGAGCAAACATCGACGCTGTTGAGGCAGCATCCCGGATTGGAATCGATGAGGAACATACCGCAAACTTCCATCAGGATGAGGAGGGAATCGATCTGGCGTTCAAATCCGTCAACGGTTTCCTCAATTCACGCCGTATGATGAGTGCTCCGATGGAAGCAACCGGAGCCTGGAAGCAGAGTGTGGAATCGGATTTTAACTCGAGAAAAAAACGCTGACCGGTAAGCCGGACAGCGTCAGAAGACCCTTCTGAGAAGCAGGCAGTTTCAGTCTGCCTGCTTTCTTTTTATTCATAATATCGCAGGTTGGCGATGACTTTGCCGATAATCACCGCCTCCGCAGAGACGATCGGTTCGTATGCCGGATTTTCCGCTTTCAGGACCACCATTCCGTCCTTCCGGTAGAAGCGTTTGACCGTCGCCTCATCTCCGATGAGTGCAACCACGATCTCCCCTTCCCGCGCAGTGACCGCTTTGCGGGCGATGATCATATCCCCGTCCAGGATACCGGCGTTGATCATACTGTCGCCGCGCACATGAAGGGCAAACAGTTCACCCTGATCCGGTCTGGTGGAGTTGAATGTGATGAAGGTTTCGATGCTTTCCTGTGCCAGGATCGGCACACCTGCAGCCACAGTCCCGAGAACCGGGACCTTGATGTCATAACTGCCTGTAGCAAGTGCGACATTCCGCCGCTGACCGGATTTCACCACTACCTTTCCTTCTTCTTCCAGCGCATGGATGACCCGGAAAGCAGTGGAGGTGGACCCCAGACCCACCGCAGCACAGATCTCGCGGACCGAAGGGGAATCCTGGGCATGCTTCACCAGATATTCGAATACTTTCTCTTTTTTCTCGTTGAACTTCATGGCGCTTTCCTCTTAAAACTTTTGTTCTGTTTTGATTGTACCACGTTCCGGAGTTTCTTGTGAAGTACCACCGTGAAAAACACGTTGTTCCGTCTTTCCCGGAAGACAACATGCGTATAGCATGATCCAGCGGTGACAATTCACAGATTATTCATATGGAATTCATCATTTCTACGAAGTCGGCAGGTAAGATATAGATGTACTTAAGAAAGCCGCAACACTTGAGTACATCGCAAATTTCCTCCTCATTCTTTAATTTTTGTACCCCTTTTAATTTGAAAGCCCCGGGAACGCGCCCGGGGCTTTCTTTTTTTGTATTTTCAGGTTTCCGCATCGTAGTCGATCTTGTCTCCGGGTCTGGGCATCATCATATACGCCAAGCCGCTCTTCCCATATCCGTAGTTGTCCGCATTGATCACGACCAGGACCGCACCGAGGACGAAAGAAATAAATTCGGCAGCAGGGAACGCCAGCCAGACGCCAAGGGTCCCGAACAGTGCAGGAAGGAGGACCAGCATTGCGAGGCGGAACGCAAAGTTCCGCAGCGTCGTCAGGATACTCGCCACTTTGGGGTTGCCCAATGCAACAAACATCCGCATGATCAGAACACATCCCGCCGTGAACATGCTCGAAAAGAACTCGATGGTCAGACCGAGGTAAGCCATGTCATAAACGTTGGCAGAGTGTCCTTCATGGAAGAACAGACTAAGAAGCGGCACCCTCAGAAGTTCTCCGATGATGGTCACAAGGATCGTTCCGAAGAACCAGAATTTGAGATTGTGAGTCAGGATCTTCTTCAGCCGCTTGGGATTCCGGTTGCCGAAATTGTAGGCGATGACCGGCCCGATACAGGTTGCATAGCCGAAGAACCCTGCTGTCAGGATGA
>CAMKDB010000062.1 GCA_946411155.1 uncultured Faecalibacterium sp. | reverse complement strand
TCCGTGTGGAAAATGGTGGAAAGATGATCGACTTTCAATAATGCCATATTCTCACCTCACCTCTTCTTAGCCTGGAACGCTTCGCCGATCCCGTCACCTATGAAGTTCAGGGAAAGGATTGTCAGCGACATGGTCGCGATCAGCCAGATGATCTGGATGGGATAGGTAAAGAACAGGCTCCGGCAGTCATTTGCCAGTTTTCCCCAGGATGGGATCGAGGGGTTCAGTCCGATACCGACGAAACTCAGGAACGATTCCGTGAAGATCGCGGACGGCACCATCAGCGTCAAGTTGACGATGATCGGGCTGATGGAGTTCACCACCAGATGCTTCAGCAGGATCCTCATGTGAGAAGCCCCAAGAACCTTTGCGGCAAGTGCGTATTCCATTTCCTTTGCGGACTGAATCTGTGTCCGGACCTGTCTTGCCATTCCGATCCAGGATGTGAAGCAGATTGCCAGCATCATGGACCCGATGGAGTCACCGAAGATCAGGAGGATCAGGATGACGTAAAGCAGTGTGGGAACGGAGTCGAGGATATCCACGATCCGCATCATGACCATATCCACCTTGCCGCCCACATATCCCGCGATCCCTCCGTACAGGATGCCGATGACCAGACATATGAACGCCGTGGAAAACGCGATGGAGAAGGAAATGCGTCCGCCGTACATGATACGGACGAAGATATCTCTTCCCAGTTTGTCTGTCCCCATCCAGTGCTGAGCACTGGGCAGCTGGTTTTTGTTGGCCAGATCCTGGCTCTCAAAATCATAGGGTGAAAAGATCGGAACAAATATGCTTCCAAGCACCATGATCGTCAGAAAGATCAGTCCGATCAAAGCAAGCTTGTTTTTCTTGTAACGTCCCCAGGCATCCTGGAAAAAAGTCTTGATGTCAAGGGCGATGAACTCGGAGTTCTTCTCACTGTCATCCAGTTTCACGAACAGGGAATCATCGATCGGTTCTTCCGAAACGGCGGGGGCCGTCAGTTTCGTTTTCTCTTCCATATTCCCCTCCTCACTTCTCGACCTTGATCCTGGGGTCGATGATCGCCGCGGCGATATCCGACACCAGCGTCATAACGATGACCAGTGTACCGAGCAGGATCGTAAGGCCCATGCACAGCGTATAGTCACGGTTGGCGATGCTCTGGGTGAACTCCTTGCCGATCCCAGGGATAGAGAACAGCGTCTCAATGACAAGGGAACCGGTGATCATACCGGCGAACATCGGACCGGCGTAGGTCACGACCGGAAGAATCGCGTTCTTCAGCGCGTGTTTGATCACGACCAGGCTCTCCTTGGTACCCTTGGACCTTGCCAGCGTGATGTAGTCCGAAGACATGACATCCCGCAAAGAGGAACGGGTCAGACGGGCGATCGTGGAAATGGAACTGAATGAAAGCGCCAGGACCGGCATAATGTAACTCTGAGGCGTTTCCAGACCGATGACCGGAAGCAGTTTCAGTTTGACTGCGAACAGGACCATCATCAGCATCGCCAGAAGGAATCCGGGGACTGATACACCGATGGTCGCCATCACCGTGATAGCGGAATTGACCCAGCGGTGTCTGGTCAACGCGGACACAATTCCCAGGATCAGTCCCATGCTCAGTGCGAACACAAAAGCAACCATTCCGAGTTTGGCAGTGACCGGAAGACGCAGAGCGATAATCTCGGATACCTGCTGTCCTTTTTTGGAGAGGGACTCACCGAAATCCCCGTGCAGGACGTTTTTCACATAGATCGCGTACTGCTCGGTCACCGGCTTGTCCAGTCCGTATTTTGCGTTCAACGCCGCCATCTGTTCGGCGGATTTGGATTTGTTTTCCTGTGCAAAGGGACTACCGGGCATCAGTCTCATCCCGAAGAATACGATCGTCATCAGGATGATCAGGGTAAAGGCACCGACAAAAACACGCTTTGTGATATATCTCACCATATACCAATCACTCTCCTTTGATCAGATAGAGTCCCTGCTGCGGCGGGATCAGGAAGACGGCGCCGTTTTCCGTAACGAGCACGTCCTCTTCAAGACCCACTCTTCCTGCGCTGGTGGGAACTCCTGGTTCCAGCGTAAAGACCATATGGTTGCTGATCGGCGTATCGATCAGTTCGGGTTTATCATACCGCGGTGCACGCGGACCAAGGATGACACCGCCGTCATGGGCGACCTTACCAAGCTGGTGCCCGAGTGCCGCATTCCAGGAAGGATATCCCTTCCCGACAATATATTCTCTGGCAACGGTATCTACCTGATTGCCGGTCATGCCGGGTTTCAGGGCCTTTGCCGCCAACTGAATGCCGTCCCGGACGGCATTGAAAGCATCTTTCAGTTCCTGAGGGGCGTCTTCTTCCCCATCTTTCAGGATGTAGTACATCCGCTGGATATCAGAACTGTAACCGTCGATGGTGATGCCGAAGTCCACATTGACCAGATCACCTTTCTTCACAGGCCAGTCCGGAGCACCGACGTGCCCGCCCGGACATCCGAAACCGCTGTTGACGCCGGGGTTCGCGCTGGGCGGCCATGAGTAACCGAAACCATTGCGCTCCACTTCCCCTTGGAAGAAAGCATAGATGTCCTGACAGTTCATACCGGGACGGATAATGTCCTTCGCATCTTCGAAGATTTTCTGGGTCTCCTGGCATGCTACAATGATCTTTGCAATCTCATCCTGTGTCTTGATCCCGCGCACCAACGCAACCACCGGATCGGCGGAAACGACTTCCCCGCTGAATCCCGCCAGATCGAACGCCTCCTCCAACACCCGGAACATACCGACGCTCAGTCCGTCCGCGCTGGGATTCTCCTCGGAGAAATCCAGAGCGATCCGTTTCGGCTGAAGATCTTTCAGAACTTCCGCCAGTGTATTCTGGAACCGGACGGCGAACGGAATCACCTCATCAAAGGAACCGTCGATCTTGTATCCGTTGGCATCAATTGGAGTGCACACCACCCGCGCTTTTCTGTCCTTTGAGAAGATCAGCGCTGTCAGACCGATGAATTCGCTGTCCGACAGCACATCCAGTGCAGGTTCGGAATTGGTCGCGGATTCCTGCCCGGCAACGATCCACAGATCGATATCAAGTTTTGCGAGCGCATCAAATGCAATCCCGATCTTCTCTTTCCTGAATCCCATACCGGTTCCTCCCAGATACAGACTGATGATAAAAAAACATCGGCAGATCTCCCGGTCTTCCGTATTGGCCCGATGAATAACTGCCGTTTTTTCCGCTTCCAACCTTGAATTATACTTGAAGTTACTTTATTATACTTTAGCGGAATGCCGTTTTAAAGGTTTTAAGCGCTAAAGTATTCACCAAACTTTAGCGCAAAAACAATTAAAAAAATATCGTTTATTCACAGTTTCATTACAAAACAATGACAAAGGAAGGCATCTATGAAAGAAAATCGGCTCAAAATGGCTTCAGAAGCTCTTCGGAAAGCGGACCTGGACGCCGTTGTCTATGGCGCTGGAGCAAATTTTCAGTATCTGCTGGAGTGCAACGACTTCTATTGGCAGCGCAACGCACTGCACAACATCATGGGCATGGGCACCTCCTACCTGCAGCCTGAAGTCCTGCTCTGGATGGATGCGGACGGGAACTATCAGGTTCTGACCAATGGTCATAACCGTTCCTATTTCGAGTCCAGATATCCCGGACATGTGATCGTGACCTATATGGACCAATTCGAGGACGCCATCGCTCCGCTGATTCATGGGAAACGGGTCGGCATCGGCGTCTCTTCCCGTGACTATATCGGTGAAATGCTGCGCGCCATCGATCCGGATCTGGAGATCACCGATGCTGAAGACCTTCTGAAAGACATCCGCTGGTACAAGGATGCTGACGAAGTTGCCGCGCTGCGCTTCATCGCCCGGTTCACGGACGAAGCAAATATGTATGTCTTCAATAATCTGAAGGAGGGAATGACCCAGCGCGAAGCGGAAAATATGATCATTCAGTACGGACTGGATCACGGCATCGATGATCTCTCCTTTACGCCAACCGTTGGATTCAAAACACAGAATACCGTCACTGCAGATGACGTCGCCTACTATGACAGGAACTGGACCCTCCGGCCGCAGACCGGAATCGCTCTGGATATCGGATATATGCACAACGGTTACTGTTCAGATTGGGGCCGCAGTTACTACTACGGGAAAGCGCCCGAACGGATCCGTAACGCTTATGCCGCCCTTCATGCCGGGCAGCAGTACATGGTGGAGCATATCGTTCCTTATGAGACGAATAATAACGAGCTGTACCGCATGGTCCTCAGGAAAGTGACTGAACTGGGCTTCGGCCCGGATCTCCGCTATCAGCAGGAGGAGATGCTCGGTCACCAGATCGGCATCGACTGCCACGAATTCCCCATGGTCAACAAGGACTACGATTTTGTTCTCAAGCCGGGTATGGTCTTTGCCTCTGAGCCCAAAATGTGGTTCCAGGGCGAGATGTATATGCGGGTTGAGGATATGATCCTCGTCACGGAGAATGGTGCTGAATTCCTTACCAATTTCCCCAGAGATCTGTTCGAGTTCTGATTCCTTCTTCTCCATACAAAGACCGGTCTCTTCCGCCTGACGGCAGCAGAGACCGGCTTTATTTTTTTCATCAATAAAGGCTACGCTTCGGAAGACGTATTGTCCTTTTTCCCTTCCGGGCAATCACACCGGTTCGCCGTTGAGATCCATCAGCAGGATGCCAAGATACCGGGGAGACGTGCGTTCCAGCCCGAAGCAGTCGCCGGGCAGAATCGGATAGGAAGAAAGGAACGTCCGAATCTTTTCCATCTGCGCGTCAGACAGGTCGAACTGAAGCGTCCGCAGATTGGAAGCCACATGCCTGGAGTTGCGCGTTCCGACCATGACCGCGCCGACACCCTCCTGCCTCAGGATATACTGGACAGCAACATTGGAGATGGAAACGCTGCATTCGTCCGCGATACTCTTAAGCAGTTTCAGCAATTCCTGTAATCCGTCCCAGGTCAGCGTATCCTCAATAATCTGCATGTACTTGACCTGTGAGCGCGTCTCCGGTCCCGGATACGGGATGCCCATATACCGTTCCGCGAGAAATCCGCCCGCAAGGGTCCCGTAGCAGAAAGTCTGGATTCCGTGCGCTTTACTGTATTCCAGCAGTTCCCTTTCCGGACGACGGTCAAAGAGGGAATACTGCGCCTGATTGGACACCACCGGGATGCCTGCTTCCACAAATTCCTTCAGCCTTTGCGTATCCATATTACACATGCCGATGTTGCGGATCTTTCCCTTTTTCTGCAGCCGGACCAGGTCCATGGCTGCGTCCATATAGCCTGGAATGTCGTAGTCCCACCAGTGGAACTGGATCAGGTCGATTGCCTCCCTGTGCGTCCGCATAAGAGAGCGGTCCACGATGCGTTCCGTATATTCTGCGTTAATCGTCGGCAGGATAGACCTGTCCGGAACAAACTTGGTGTGGATCTGGATATCCTCTTCCCGGTAGTTTCCGGCATCTTTCAGTTCCTGCACGAACCTGCCCAGAATCTCTTCCACGCCGGTATAGATATCGGCACAGTCAAAAGTGGTGAACCCATTCTCTTTCAGCTGATGAAAGGCATAGATCGCATCATCGACATCCAGATTCCCTTTCAGACAGTGCTCCGCAGACAGCTGCCAGCATCCGTTGATGATCCGGTTGAACGTATATCCGTTGGCAAAATGATTTTTCTGTTCCATTATTCCTCCTCCAGGGGAACCACTGTACACGCGCCATGGCTGAATACCCTTTTCCCTGTCCTCGTGATCCGGAATCTTGCGCCGCAGTTGGGATCCGGGCAGGCGATCTCCGCGTCCGTAGTCATCCAGTCATGAGGATCCGTCACGCGCTGTTTCGCGGGCAGCAAGGGCAGGATCGCGCTGAGAGCATACATGGAGAAGGAGCGGGTCTGATCAAAAATGAGATCTTCTCCGCAGACCAAAAAACTGTCTCCCGCATGATGACCACAGACGAACGGCCGGTCTCCTTCCACCACTTCCACTTTCAGATCATAAAGTTCAAAAGTATCCGACATTTTGCATACTCCTTTTTTCATACTATATCATTATGTTAAACTTTCATCGAGAACTTTCCGCAATCCCGCTTCATTGCCGGCATTCGGCAGGCCGGAAAACAGGAGAAAAGATATGGATGAGAAGATCCTTTCATATATCGACCGGCACCGGGAAGAGATGATCGGTACGCTGACCGGCCTCATAGCATCACCCAGCCCGGACCTGGGCGGGACGAACGCCCAGAATCTGGTGGAAAATGTCCTGATGGAAATGGGATTTGAAACCGAAGTATTTCAGGGAATCGAAGAAAGCGTCAGAGGTCTGCCGGATTTCTGCGATCCCGGCGTTTCCTATCCTGCGGACACCTGGAATCTGGTTGGACGCAAAAAAAGCGGCAGTGTTCATCCTTCTCTGATGCTGTTTGCCCATATCGATACGGAATCAGCGAACGCATGGGGTGAAACTGGACAGGACCCCTTCTCCCCGGTCCGGAAGGACGGACGCATCTTCGGTCTCGGCGCAGCCGATGACAAAGGCGGTGTGGCCATGATGCTGGAGGCGGTCCGTACTGCGCTCCGTTTCCGCCCCGAATTGGGATATGACCTTACCGTTCTGTCCATTCTGGGCAAGCACGGAGGCGCATTCGGAACCCTTACGGCCATGAACAGAGGATACACCGCCGACCGCACGCTCTATATCCATCCTGCGGAGACCGGACACGGATTCCAGGAAATCAAGAATATTTCTCTGGGAATCCTGGACCTGAAACTGACCGTACGCGGCGGACCCGGCGTCCTTCATGACGATCTGTCCCCCGGCGTCAATGCCAATCTCCGCCTGAACAGATTCCTCACCTGGCTGGACGAATACGGACGTGACATGCGGAGAAAATACTGTTTTGATTTCGGCTCTTTCCGTGGTGAACCTTCCTATCTTCTGAATGTCGGTTCCGTTCATTCCGACGCCGGCTGTGGCGGCATCCCTCAGACAGCGGAGTGTCTCCTTCGCGTGCGCTTCTTCCATCCGCTCACGCTGACTCAGGCGGAAGAGGATCTGCGCCGCTTTCTAATCGGAAAAGCGCGCGATGCAGGGCTGGAAGGCACCTGGGATCTCACTGCATGCGGAATGCGGGCACAGCCTGCCATGATCCCTGAAGACCATCCTTTCATCCAACTGACGAAACGCTGCATCGACGAGATCTGCGGTCCGCAGGAATTCATCCATCAGTATCACGGCGGCAGCGACGTCCGCTTTCCCATCCTATACGGAAACAGCGTCTGCGTCGGGATCGGTCCCGCCTGTGTCCTTCCTGAAAAAGGCAGCGGACAGATGGAGTGGATCAGCGAAGAAGACTACCTCAACGGGATCCGCATCCTGACAGGTATCCTGCTCTCATGCGTCGGGTAACTATTCCTTCCCCGGGCGGATCGTTTCGATCCGCTCTTTTTCTGCTGTTTTCCGATTTCTCTTCGTTGCAGGTGCATTCCTGAAACTGGTATGATAGATGCATCTTTCTGAAAGGGAGCATTTATATGGCAACCGTTCTTTACCAAGGCACCGCGGTGAACCCCGAGTCCATGGACCGTCTGGAAGTCCTGGAAGACTGCACCATAGCCGTCAGCGACGGCATTATCCGGAGTATCATCCGCAGCGGAGAGCCTGTTCCAGAGGAATATGCCGGCTGCGAATCCGTAGATTTTGAGGGAGGGATCATCATACCCGCATTCTCGGATCTTCACATCCATGCTTCCCAGTATGTGGAGCGCGGCGTAGGCATGGACTGTCTGCTCTTTGAGTGGCTCAACCGTTACACGTTCCCGCAGGAATCGCGCTTTGAGAATCCCGACTATGCCAAAGTCATCTATTCACAGGTGATCTATGACCTGCTGCTTCACGGGACCATGCACGCCAATCTGTTCACGACGATCCATTACGACTCCTGTGATCTGTTCTTCCGGATGCTGGAAGAAAGCGGCATGTATGCTTACGCCTCCAAAATCAACATGGACATGAATTCCCCGGATTATTATGTGGAGGACACAGCGGCGTCTCTGGCGGAGACCGAGTGCTTCATCTGTGAACATACCGGAAGCAAATTATCCGGAAGAGTTCAGCCCATACTCGTTCCCCGCTTCGCTCCGACCTGCTCCGAGCCTCTGTTGAGAGGACTGGGTGATCTCGCAGCCAAATACGGCGTCGGTCTGCATACTCATTTGGTGGAATCTCGGGAGGAAGCTGCCTGGGCAAAGGAACTGTTCCCCCAGTTCCGCTCCGACGGAGAGATCTATGAACAGTGCGGTTTGCTTCAGGGAACAGGTCCCAAGATCTTTGCCCACGTCATTTTCCCCACAGAAGTGGAAAAGGACATTCTTGAACGCTATGACGCCGTTTCCGTTCACTGTCCTGACGCGACGACGAACATCACCGCAGGCATCATGCCGGCAAGCCGTCTGAACGACAGCGGCCTGCGCGTGGCAATGGGCACCGACGTAGGCGGCGGCCATTACATCGGTCTTTACCGTCAGATCTGCCGTGCAGTCCAGCTGTCCAAAATGAAAGAGTTCTATGAGCCTGAATACCGGAGGCTCCGTTTTGCCAATGCCTTCTACATGGCGACTGCCGTGGGCGGATCCGTATTTGGAAAAGTCGGCAAACTGGAACCCGGCTACCGGTTCGATGCACTGGTGCTCGACGGACTGCAGGATGACGGTTATACCGTTTCTGTGGAAGAATGTGTGGAGCGTTTCTGCTACATTGGAGACGACCGGAATATCGTTTGCAGGATCATGAATGGCAGTATCGTCCATCCGGAAGAAGTTCTGGATCGTATTCTCGAACTCTGATCAGCCGGACCTTGTCCGTGAACCGTATCCTCATCAGGCATATAACAGACCTGAGGCAGGTATAATTCACGATTGGATTTCATCTTCCAAATCAGGAGCATCTTCAGTTTTTTATTCTTTCAGAAATTATTATAAGAGGGTCTATCAATGGATATTATCAGATTGGGAGTCGTCGGGACGGGCATTATCGTTAAAGCGATGCTTGCCGCCGTGGAACGCGTCGACGGAATCAAAGCAGTCGCAGCTTGCTCCAGAAGTGAGGAAAGAGGGAGAGGTCTTGGCCTGGAAAAGGTCTACACTTCACTGGAAGAGATGCTTAAAGATGATGGTATCGATGCGGTATATATCGCCGTACCGAATCTGCTCCACTATTCCAGAGCAAAACAGGTCCTGACCTCCGGAAAACACTGCCTTCTGGAAAAACCATTCTGTGTCCGGCTGGACGAGGCGGAGGAACTGATCCGGATCGCAAAAGAGAAGAATCTTCTACTCATGGAAACGATTCCGCCCGCATACGGTCCAAACATCCGTTATCTTAATAACGCATTGTCCGAGATTGGCAGAATCAGACTTGTTATGTCCAATTTCAGTCAGTATTCCAGCAGGTACGATCTTCTGAAAAAAGGCGAGCTGCCGTACATATTCGATCCGAATTATGGCGGCGGGAGCCTGATGGATATCAACTATTACAACGTATATCTGAACGCCTTCCTTTTTGGCCGGCCCGAAACGGTTCTGTATCATCCGAACATGATGAATGGGATCGATACATCCGGTGTGCTGACGCTCAGGTACCCCGACTTCGTTTCCACCAACGCAGGAGCCAAAGACACATCCGGCGAAAACTATTTCTTCATCGAGGGAGAACAGGGATATCTCAAGGTGATCGACGGCACCGATTCCATTCCCGAAGTAAAACTGGTCACGAAAAACCGGGAAGAACGGTTCAACAGGCAAAATGAAGAACTGCGGATGGATGGCGAGGTTTCGTTCTTTGTGAATACTCTGAACAGCAACGACTATTCGGAAGCATACAGGATGCTTGAGGTCACAAAGGACGCCGTCTGGATCACACAGAAAGCAAGAAAATATGCAGGGATCCTGTTTCCCGGTGACTGACAGTCACCAGGATACCGGCGTTCTGCATCTCAACTATCCATAGCACAAAAACAACCTGCAGGAAAACGGCTCTGTTATGCCGATTTTCCCGCAGGCTTTTTTCGTCAGCAGTTTCAGGATCAGAAAACACCCTGCTCCAGCATTGCCGTAGCAACCTTCTTGAATCCTGCAATATTTGCTCCGGAAACGAGATCATACCCGAGACCGAACTCTTCCGCCGTCTCCATAGAAGAATCATGGATATTCTTCATCATCCGGTGCAGCTGTGCATCCACTTCCTCCGCGCTCCAGATCAGCCGTTCGGAATTCTGAGACATTTCCAAAGCGGAAACACCGACGCCCCCGGCATTGACCGCCTTGGAAGGTGCGACGATGATCCCTTTCTGTGCGCGGAGCAGTTCCAGCGCATCATTGGTGGTGGGCATGTTCGCCACTTCGATATAGTATTTTACACCGGACTGCACAATACGCTGCGCCCATTCCAGATTGACATCGTTCTGAACGGCTGCCGGCATGTAGATATCCACATCCTTCGCTCCCCAGAACTTCGTTCCCGAAACAAACTCCACGCCAAACTTATCCGCGTAGGGCTTGCAGTGCATCGGATCATTGGCACGCATCCACTCAATAAAGGCGATCTTTTCATCCGTGACGACCCCGTCAGGATCATGGAAATATCCGTCCGGTCCAGAAACATAGGTCACCTTTGCGCCAAGCTGCGCAGCTTTCTTCATGATGCCCCATGCCACATTGCCGAACCCGGAAACGCCGATGCGTTTGCCTTCGATGGTATCGTGTTCATGTTTCAGGACTTCTTCCAGATAATAGACCGCGCCGTATCCGGTCGCCTCAGGCCGAATCAGGGATCCCCCGTAAGTCAGCCCCTTTCCGGTGAGGACGCCGTTCTCCCAAACTCCCTTCAGTCTGCGGTACTGACCGAACAGATATCCGATCTCACGTTTGCCAACCCCCATATCTCCTGCCGGGACATCTACATCCGGCCCGATATAGCGGTAGAGCGCAGTCATATAGCTCTGGCAGAAGCGGAGGATCTCCGCATCCGACTTGCCAGCCGGGTCAAAGTCAGAGCCGCCCTTGCCGCCACCAATCGGCAAGCCGGTAAGGGCGTTCTTGTAGGTCTGTTCAAATCCCAGGAATTTGATGATGCTTTCGTTGACGTTTTTCTGAAAACGGAGTCCTCCTTTGTACGGTCCGATTGCACCGTTGAACTGGCATCTCCAGCCGCGGTTGGTATGCACTTTGCCCTCGTCATCCGTCCACACTACACGAAACGTGAACATCCGCTCCGGCTCCACCATCCTGCCAAGGATGTCGAACCGTTCGTATTCCGGATGGGCGTTGACCAGAGGTTCAACTGAGGTCAGGACCTCTTCTACTGTCTGAACGAATTCCGGTTCAGACGCATGC
>CAMKDB010000061.1 GCA_946411155.1 uncultured Faecalibacterium sp. | reverse complement strand
CGAGCCGTGTCCTCCGGTATTAAATATTTCGTTATTTCAGGAATTTGTCCATCCAGTTGGTGATCTCGGTCAGCCGGCGGATGCGGTGCGTGGGCTTGCCGCTTCTGGAGAGCTCGTGGTTTTCACCCTTGAAGCCGCACAGTCTGGTTTCAATACCGTTGATCTTCAGGGCGGTGTAAAGCTGCAATGCCTCCGGGAAAGGACAACGGTAGTCCTGCGTGGAGTGAATGAACAGCGTAGGCGTCTTGGCCTTATCCCAGTACTTGATTGGGGAACGGTCCCAGAACAGTTTCAAAGCCTTGTCATCGAGGGGGATCCCGTTCTCATAAGTGCAGTCGAAAGCATAATCGGAATAGAAGAAATCCGCATGCCTGTTGGAAATGGAACGTTGAGTCGCCGCGCATTTGAAACGGTCGGTCTGAGTGATGATCCAGTTGGTCATATAACCGCCGTAAGATCCGCCGGTCACGCCGACGCGTTCGGGATCGATCTGCGGGTAAAGTTCCAGCGCTTTATCCACGAATTTCATGATGTCGAAGAAATCGGTCGCGCCATAGTGATCCACGTAATCCGCAAATGCATTTCCTCTGCCGTCAGAGCAGTGGGGGTTGCAGAAGATCACAAAGTACCCCTCCGAAGCCCAGAGCTGCATCTCATGGTAAAAGACTTCGCCGTATGCCGTCTTCGGTCCGCCATGGATATCCAGAATGCAGGGATATTTTTTCGTTTCATCAAAACCGAAGGGTTTCAATGCCCAGCCGACGATCTCGTCCTGGTTGAAGACCGTGAACCGTTCCGGTTTTGCTACATAGCGGTCTTTCAGGACTTCCTCGTTCACGCAGGTCAGTTGACGGACATCGTCTCCTACCTCATACACTTCCTGAAGTTTCATGGCGATCACAAACAGTCTGTCGCCGATGAAAGTCAGGTCGTCCACGGAGCCTTCGAAGTCCGTGACCGCTGCGAATGCTTTCCCGTCATAGGAGACGACGGCGGAACGCTCATTGTCCACAGTGATAAAGAAGGCCTTGTCGCCGCATTTGGCGTTGTTTTTGGTGGAACCATATCTGCAGTCACTGCCAATGGAGTTGTAGAACATCCACTCACAGGGCGTCACTAGTTCCAGTTTGCCTTCTTCAAGGGTGTAGACATTGGCGCCGTCAATAAGTGCTTCCACAGAGGCCATGACATACAGTCTGCCGCCAAGTGTAAAGATCTGTTTGAAATAGTATTCCCTGTCGTTGACGTAAAGATCCGTTAGGGTATCGGTCTCGGGATCATAGCAATAGACATCGGAATAGATTCCCTTGAAGGAATCAAAATCATTGCCCAGGAAGAAGATCTTCCCGCCTTCAATGATCACGCTTTCAGCGTCCATGGTCCGGGGTCCGATCCGTTTGAGGGAGAAATCCTTCCGGTCCATCAGGAACAGGTTGTTCCGGTCGCCGTTAATGAATCCCGCCCCGTTATAGAAGAAGGGATATTCATCCAGAATGATATAATCTTCGTCCGCCTTGAGAGATGCGGCATAGGCTTCCCGCTCCGCTTCAGTAAGTCTGTAGTAGTCGCTGCAGCGCATGTTGGTGGTCGCCTGGATCAGATAACGGTCCGCGCCGAAATCCTGCACCTTACCGACGGAAAGCGGCAGTGTGGTCATCAGGTTTTTGTTTCCCTCCAGATCCAGCGTGTAGAGTTCGGTCTCCAGACCGTCTTTCACAGGTTCGCGAAGGAACATCGTATCCTTCAGCACATCCAGCTGCAGTTTCTTCCCGAAATCCAGCACCAGTCCGTCTTCTCCGGAGACCGGATCGAGCGCATGCAGCCGCTGCTTATATCCGTTTTCTTCCATATCCGCTATCGTTTCCACAAATATGACCTTGCCGCCGAAGTGCTCCAGTTTGGAAAGATAGCGGTAGTTTTTCATCAGTTCCAGTTCGATCTTCTTCATTTTCTTTCTCCTTACAGCACTTGTTCCACTTCACCGATGAAGACGATATGTTCCGCCTCCTCGGTGTAGTAGGCATCATGAGCGAATGCTGGCACCTGCTCCGGAACGAAAGGCGCCTCATAGATCTTCTTGAGCACAAATGTCCTGCTCGCTTCCTCAAAGGTCACACCGTTCTCCAGGAATTTCGGAGTCAGTCCGCTTTCCTTTACCTTGTCCCCGTCCCTTCCGGATTTCGTACCGAGTAGGCTCAGGGCTTTTTTGTATTCCGGTCCATAAAAGCTGACGGTGAAATGGTCCTTTTCCTTCAGGAACTCGGAAGTATAGCGTACCGGTTTCACATAGACCGTAATGATGGGTTTGTTCCACAGCGTGCCCATGGATCCCCAACTGACAGTCATAGTATTGAACTGTTTCTCATCCCCTGCTGTGACCAGCGCCCACCCGCGGTGGAACTGTTCAAAAGGATTCGCATTGAACTCGTAAACATCCATATCTTTATACCTCTTTCTGTTTTTTTCCGTAGATGTAATGTGCCAGGGAAAGAACCAGCGCAAGGCTCAGAACGACCGCGCTGACGACAAAGGAAATCTTGGGTCCCATCGTGTAAATGAAACCGGCAGTGAATGATCCGGCAACGCTTCCCAGCATCCGCGTGGCGTTGAAAAGGCCTGCGCTCTCCGCGCCTCTCTCGGAACCATGGACCGCGATCATGTTATACAGAATGGTGGACACGATGGAGTTCACGCCGAAAAACAGGATGTTCACTGCCATAAAGGGGATGAATACGTCAATGAGCACTACCCCCAGCAGCATAGCCACCATACCCGCATAGAAATAATTGATCATACGGTCGATGTGTCCTCTGCGGATAATTTTCAGTGTGACGAAAGTGTTCAGGGCAAAACAGACGAAGCCAATGACTGCTTTCACAATACCGTTGGCTGAACTTGGAAAACCAAAGACGTCCTTGATGTAATAGTTGAAGCACTGCTCATAGGCAGTCGCCCCGAATCCGGTCATTGCTGTCATAGCCAAGAACAGGGTCATATAGGGGGTCATCAGATCCCGGCAGGAAATGAAATCCGCAAAGGGGTTGATCTCCTTTACGGAGAAAGGTTTTTTCTCCCGGGTCTCCACATCCTTCAGAATGAACATGCCAAGGATGCCGATACCACTCAGGCAGGCAGCCTGGATCAGAAAAGTCCATTTCACGCTTAGATCTCCCAGAAAACCGCCGATCAGGAAACCGAACTGGGAGACTACCGTGCTGTTGGAATTCATCACAGCCAGATCATGGCCCGGCTGATCCGAGTTCTGCATGACATAGATGATCTGGCTGACTGAGATCGCACTGATGAAAAAACCGCCGAAAAACCGTGCTGCGCAGATCTGCCACTCCTGCGTGGAACTGCCGAAAGCCAGCTGCATGCAAGCATACCCGAATAGCGCCAGCGAAAGCACTCTGCCAGGGCCGAACCGCTCGGACATCTTGCCCCAGAAAGGTGAAAAAATGAAATTTGCCAGCGCCATCATACCGAAGGCGAGGCCAAACATATAATCATGCAATCCCAACTGCTTGATGAAAGAAGGAGTCACCGGATGGGCAAAGTTTGCCGCAAGACAGTAGAGAAAGATGATCAGGTAAATACGTTGAATCGGCTTTTTCATATCTGGAATTCTGTTCTTTCTTGATCTGGTGCAGGAACAGGAAAGCGCAGATCGGGCATGACGCCGGTCTGCGCAATAAACCCTGCTGTATTGGTCTTATCCGATCAGGTGGAAATTCTCCTGGCGTCCAGCGAGATAGTAAACATTGCCGTCCTTGAAGAGAATGTCCGTCTCCAGTCCGAGATAGAAGGAGGTATTGCTCCATTCTTCGGGTTTGAAGGAGCAGTTGAGCTCCAAAGAATAACAGGTATGGTCGTAGATCGGATAGGTGCCGTTACGTCCGGGCACGCCCTGCTGTTTGTCGTACAGGCCGATCGTGGGACCGGCGGCGTGACCGTGGTAGCCGATGGGGTGCGTATACAGAGAAGCGTTAAGCCCCTCTTTTTTTGCCTGAGCAAGCGTAAGCGCAAGCACTTCGTTGCCGCTGCGGCCGACTTTATAATTCGATACCGTGATATCCTGGAACCGATTGGTATCCTTCAGTGCTTTCTTCAGGCATTCCGGTGCGTCCGTCTCACCGTATTTCAGCACATAGGCATTTTCCTGAGTATCAGTGCACAGACCGAGATAGCGCAGACCGACGTCGCAGTGGAGCATGTCGCCCTGGTGGATAACGTCTTCCTCATCGGTGTTGCCAACGCCTTCACGGATGATGGAAACTTCGAAGTCGAACCAGGCTTCCAGGCCAAGATCGATGACCTTCTGAAGCATGAAATATTTGACATCTCTGTTCGTGGTGACGCCGGGGATCACGATGCGGGAAGAAAAAGCTTCATCGATGATGCCGTGTGCGATCTGCATGATGCCGTTGTATGCTTCCATCTCCGGCTCGGTCCTGGTCTCCAGCCAGCCGACGCAGATCTCTTCGGCCGAAACGATGCGACTCATAAGATCCTCGTCGAATGCAGCAGTCATATCGTCATACATAGTCTTGGATAAACCGTCTGCGAACGCGAAATCCGTGGACATATTGAGGCCGATCTTCTTTACGTCGTTCTCTTTCAGCAGGCGCGCCAAGCACTCGTACTGCGTCTCTGCCTTGGAGGGATCGGGACACCACATGGAGTCCTTCTGATTGATCCAGCATGCCTCATAGAAATCATCCAGTCCGACGCCCGGTCTGGTGATAGAATACCGTTTTACTTCGTCTCCTTTCAGCACAAAAAGCAGAATGGTGAGTCTGCGGGCAGTGAACATGGCGCAGGGGGTCAGCGTCTTCAGCACCGGGTCCTCATTGTACTCGTGGCATGCGACGACCCAGGCGTCGATCCCGGTCCGCTTCATGACCATGGGGAGCACTTCCTTGAAACGCAGTTTGAGCCATCCATCCATGACGCGCTCTCTGTCACGGTATGACAGGACTTTCGTCTTCAGTTCGTCTGCGTGAATGGATTCCTTGATCAGACGGTCTCCTCTTGAAATCATTCCTCTTCCTCCAACTTTGCCCATTCTCTCTGAGCAATTTCTTTTATCTCTTTATATGCACGCTCCGGATCGTCATTCGTGATCTGGTTGTTGAACAGCGGTGCGATCTCCATCTCCATCTTCGCCTTGTTCAGACGTGTCCGGGCAGACGCTTCATCATCATTGTATTTTTCACGGATCTGCTTCTCCAGTTCTTCCATACTGGTAGGCACGACAAAGAAGCAAACCGCCTCCGGAATGTTGAGTTTGAGCGGCCCGACACCGGCTGCCTCCACTTCGACCAGGATCGCTTTGTCCTGTTTCAGCCAGAAGTCGATCTCCGATTTCAGCGTGCCGTAATAGTAACCGTTGAATTCCGTATACTCGTACAATTCCTTCTGCTTGACGGCCTTCGCGAAATATTTGTAATCCACGAAGTAATAGTCGTCGCCGTCCACCTCAGTGGGCTTTTTCGGCCTCGTCGTCATGGAGATAACGAAGCGCAGGTCCAGTTCCTTGTCTGCCAGAAGCAGATCTTTGATCTTGCCTTTCCCGACTGAACTCGCTCCGGATAAAACGATTACTCTTTTTGCCATTTTTCAGATGCACTCCTTTACCAGTTCTGTAAGCACTTTGTATGAACGGTCAAATGAGGCCAGATCCAGACGTTCATCCGGGGTATGGATGAACTGCGCGATAGGACCGTAAGTGACGATATCCTCCACACCAAGAGAGTTGAAGACACCGCACTCATTTCCTCCGTGAGTGGCGACACACTGAAGCTCCGCGTCATCCGCACGGCGAAGTGCTTTCGCCAGTTTGTCCCGCATATCGGACACCGGAGAATAGTTCCAGCCCGGATAAGCCGAACGCAGGGAGAGACTGTAGCCGAAAAGATCTGCCAGCGTGCTCAGTTTATTGACCAGATCGCCGATTCCGCTTGCCATAGCGCTGCGCAGGGAATGGGTCGCTTTGAATGTCCCCTTTTCCGTCCTCAGAACGCCCAGATTCAGCGAAGTCACCGTCAGCCCTTCAATGGCCATGGAGCGGTGCTGGAATCCGTTTGGCGCAAGATACAGGTAGGAAAGAAGCCGGCCGGAATCCTCCGCGCTGAAAGACTCTTCTGCGGTATCCGCTGATTCCAGACGGGCAAAGAAGCCTGCGTCTGAGAATTCCAGTTCTGTTTTCACCGAAGAAAGCGTTTTTTCGAAAACTTCCCGGATCTTGTCCGCATCCGCATTGCTGGCAAAGACGGCATCGCACTCACGGGGAATCGCGTTGTCCTTGAGTCCGCCGGACAAACTGATCACCTTCACCGGAATGCCGGCTAGGCGCATCTCCTGCAGAAAGCGGACTGCGATCACGTTGGAATTGCCTTTTTCCTTATGGATCTCACCGCCGGAATGCCCGCCGGCAAGACCTCCCACAAACAAATGATAGCAAGGGTCCGTGTTCGGTACAAGCGCGGAAGAAAAACTGGCGTCCACACGGGTCCCACCGGAAGAAGTCGTACAGGTGCTTACCTCTCCGCCACCGTCCAGACATACCATCCGCTTTGCATGGAAGTAGTCTGCCTTCAAATGAAGCGCACCACACAGTCCGATCTCTTCCTGAACGGTGAAGCAGCATTCAAGCGGAGGATGCGGAAGATCCGGATCATCCAGGATCGAAAGCATATATGCGACGCCGGTTCCGTCATCGGCACCGAGTGTCGTTCCTTTTGCCGTAAGCCAGCCGTCAACCACTTCCAGTTTCAGGGGATCGCGTTCAAAATCGTGCTCCGTTCCCTTGTTTGCCTCGCAGACCATATCCATATGAGCCTGCAGAAGCAGCGGTGCGCTGTCTTCGCAGCCCGCACTGCCCGGTTTATAGATCACAACGTTCCACATGTCATCCTGAACGTAATTCAGGCCGCGTTCCTTGGCGAACCGGACCAGCCAGTCCGAAACTGCTTTTTCATTGTAAGATCCGTGGGGGATCTGGGTCAGTTCGTAAAAAAATCTGCGCGGAGCGTTTGTCAGTTCAAAATCCATATCATCCTCCAGGAGTGTGCTATTTAAGACGGATGAGAATCAGTTCTTCCTGTCTTGGACAGAGGAACTCCGTTCCGTTCTCCGTGATCACAACATCTTCCTCTATGCCAATACGTCCCTGAGGGATCTCGATACCGGGTTCGATAGTAAAGACATTGCCGACCTGAAGCGGCGTGTCAATGAGTTCCGTCCGGTTGTAGCGGGGACGTCTGTTCGCCAGGATCGTCCCGCCGTCGTGTGTGTCATGACCGACCTGATGACCGAGTGCGGCGTTCCAGGAATCAAAGCCTTCATCCACAATCATGTGGCGCGCGATCTGGTCCACCTGGAAACCGGTGACCCCCGGCTTCATGAATCGGCGTGCGGCGTCAATGGCGTCACGCACAAGGTAGAATGCTTTTTTGACGTCGTCCGGCGCGTCATCCTCGTCATCTTTCAGCACATAGTACATGCGCTGCAGGTCGGAGCAGTATCCGTTCTTCCGGACACCGTAATCGATATTGACCGTGCATCCCTTGACCAGCGGTGTGTCGATCAGCCCGGAATGGCCCTGCGGCACGTTGGGGTCGCAGGCGACGCTGGGGCACTGGGAAGCAGCCCAGGACATGGTATAGCCGTCCTTATAAGCGATCTCGTGCAGATAATTGAAGACCTCCAGGGACGTCATTCCCTCGTGGCAGATCTCAGGAAGACTCCTCAGATATTTATCCGCCTGCACGGCGCAGTCCCGGATCTTTTCAATCTGGGAAGGCGTCTTACGCCCCCTGACTTCAGAAAGAATCGGAAACGCAGAGATAACTTCGGGAGGTGTTTCAAGGCGGTCAAGGACCCGCTGAAGCCTGCGGTACATCCCGACGGTAAGACCGTCCGCCGATGCGTCGGAACTGCAGATATCCAGCGCCAGACGCCGCGGTTTCAGCCCGGAGAGCACTTCGAATATCGTGTCCTCCATCGTACCGGGGTATTCCCAGACTTCATCGACTCCGTCGATCGTCTTGTAAGCCTCCACATCCAGAGGAGACACGATCGCGATGCACTTATCCCTTGTAAAGACAAGAGTGGTGGCAATTATGAAACTCAGATCTCCCAGAACCGGCAGCACCGGTTCCGATTTCATAATCGTCTCCCTTCCCATGATGAGCCATGCGTCCGCATCGTTTTTTGCCATGGCTTCATAAATGATGGGCAACTTTTCTTTGTTCAGTTTCATAATCGGTCTCCTTGGCCGGCGCCGGGACGCATCCCGGAAAGGGATGCGTCCTTCGCCTGTTTCATTTTTCAGGGTAGACCCGGTGTCCGGAAATGCCCGGACCCGGGTGATGGTTCATTCCGCCTTACGTTTACGCAGTGAAGGAAACGAAGACGAAGAAGGAGTTGCCCTGCGGGTTATTGATATAACCGGTGGAGTTGGGGTTCTTCAGACATACTGTCTTGTACCCAAACAGCGGGCAGACAAATGCGTTATCTTCAACGAGATATTTCTCAGCTGCGTGGAGCTGATCCAGACGGGCCTGGCCGGACAGAGGAGCTGCATCAGCGATCATCTGATCGTAGGTCGCATCGCCCCAGGTGTAACCCTGCTGCCAGGAGGAAAGGCCCATGTTCAGATAGGTCAGGGAGTCCATATAGTCGGCAGACATGGCGCCGCGGGCTGCTTCGTAGTTGCCCTGGCTGTCTCTGTCGTCGAAGAAGACACGGACGTCTGCGGTCTTCAGAACAAGGTTGATTCCAACTTCTGCAAGCTGGCTCTTCAGAACTGCAGCAACGGTATCATGCATGTTGTTCTGGTTGTAGTAGTACTCGATGGTCACGCCATCCGGATAATCCTTCAGGAGTTCCCTCGCCTTGTCCGGATCATAGCCGCACAAATCGCCGCCGGCATCCCGGAAGTCGCCTTCTGTCGGGGAGGAAAGTCCGTTCGGTACGAAACCGTAAAGCGGATAATACGCTTCGCCTGCGTCAAGCGCATCCACGATGGCCTGACGGTCGATGCCCCACATAAACGCCTGGCGGACATTGACGTCCTTCAGGACCGGGTTGGGAGCCATGACGTTGTTGAACTGGCAATAGTAGTTGATGGTGGAATCATAGATGTCGAGGGACGGGGTGCCGCTGTACTGAGCGACTGCGACAGGAGCTTCAACAGAAGTTGCGTAGTCGATCTCGCCGGTCTGGAACGCCATCAGCTGAGCGTCCATGTCTTCCATGACCTGAGCGGTCAGTCTCTCCAGAGAAACTTTGTCAGATTCGTTATAGGTATTGCGATCCATAACGACCTTCGCCGCACGGTCGATGCTCGTCGGATGGAAATAGCCGTTGGTCGGAGCATCAGCGTTATCTGCCCAGGTGTAGTCTCCTTCAGGAGCCCAATCGCTTCTCAGCGGGAAGTACACGCCGGAGCAAAGCAGGGACGGATAATACTCGCAGGGGGTCTTCAGGGTGATCTCCAGAGTGCTGTCATCCAGCGCTTTGAAACCAATATCATCCATGTCTGCAATCTTTCCGCCGGCAACTTCCGCAGTGCCGACGACCCAGTCAGTAATGAAAGTGACATAGGAAACATCAGCAGGATCCAGAGAAAGCGCGTGTTTGACACCGTAGACAAAGTCGCCCGCGACAACCTTCTGACCGTCGGACCAGTAAGTGTCTTTGAGTTTGAGGGTGTAAACGAGGTTGGAATCATCGAGGCTCCAGTCATCGACCGCGAACTTCAGGACTTCACCGCCGGTGCCCAGAATGAACAGAGGCTGATAGATCTGGTTCATAACATAGGAACCGATGGAGTCAGAAGCGATCGCCGGGTCCAGATAGTTCGGCGAGCCGCCGAGCGCATAGGTGAATTCCGTTTTTGTCGCTGTAGGTGCCGGTGCAGGGGTATCTCCGCCGCTGGGTGCAGGAGCAGGAGTGTCCCCACCGCTGGGTGCAGGCTCAGAGCCGCAGGCAGCCAGCGAGAAAACGAGTACGAGTGCCATAAGCATTGCCAATAATTTTCTCATTTTTTTCTTCCTTTCTTTAACGAGTTAAGATTTCGCTTATTTTTCATATAGGAAACATGAAACCAGTCTGGTTCCGACCTGGATCTGCTGCGGTTGTTCCTTTGCGCACCGCTCTGTCGCTTTGGGACATCGTGTAGCAAAAGGACACCCGGCTGGAGGATTAATCGGCGACGGGATCTCACCCTCCAGAATGATCCTGTTCTTGGACTTTGCCGTTTTGGGGTCCGAGATCGGAATAGCTGATAAAAGCGCTGAGGTGTAGGGATGAAGCGGTCTGTGATACACATCGGCACTGGGACCGCTCTCCACGATATGGCCGAGATACATGACGCCGATCTGGTCGGAAATATGTTTGACCATGCTGATGTCATGCGCGATAAACAGATACGAGAGATTCATCTCTTTCTGTATATCTTCCAGAAGATTGATGATCTGGGCCTGAATCGAAACATCCAAAGCAGAGATCGGTTCGTCACAGACGATGAATCGGGGATTGACTGCCAGCGCACGGGCGATTCCGATACGCTGCCGCTGTCCGCCGGAAAACTCGCTGGGATAGCGCCGGATATGGTCCGGTTTGAGTCCGACGATCTTCAGCAGTTCGACGACCCTGTCTTCCCTCTCCTGATCGGTTGAAAAAATGTTGTGGATGATCATAGGCTCTTTGATGATTTCACCAACGGTCATCCTAGGGTTGAGAGACGCGTAGGGATCCTGAAAGATCATCTGCACGTCCTTACGGAAGGATTTCAGGTCTTTCCCATGAATCTTGGAGATATCCTTGCCGTCAAACTCAATGCTGCCGCTCTCCGGTTCATACAGTTTGACGATGGTCCGTCCAAGTGTGGATTTTCCGCATCCGGATTCTCCGACGAGTCCGAAGGTCTGTCCTTCCTTAACTTCAAAGCTTACGCCGTCGACGGCCTTTACGATCTGCTTCGGTGCAAAGAGACCTTTCGTCACATCGAAATAGGTCTTCAGGTTCGTCACTTTCAAAATCGTTTTATCCGTCATGGCTAACCTCCTTCGCTCTGGGATCTTGCAGCCAGCACCTTGTCCTGTGCTCCTCGCTGAAGACTGTGACAGGAGGCATGTGGTCTTTGCAGACCTTCATCGCGTACTCACAGCGGTCAACGAACGGGCATCCCTTCGGAGGACTCAGCAGGTCAGGCGGGGAACCGCCAATCGGCGTCAACGCCTTTTCCTCATCGTCCTCAGGGTTTGCGATGCATCCGAGCAGTCCCTTTGTATAGGGGTGCTGTGCATCATAGAAGATCTCGTTATCCGTGCCGATCTCAACCAGCTTTCCGCCGTACATGATGGCGACACGGTCGCACAGCTTTGCGACGACGCCCAAGTCGTGCGTAATCAGGATAACCGCCGCATTGGTCTCCCTCCGCAGCTGGTCGATCAGATCCAGGACCTGTGCCTGAATGGTGACGTCCAGCGCCGTGGTCGGCTCGTCCGCGATGATCAGTTTGGGATTACAGGTCAGCGCGATGGCGATGACGATCCTCTGGCGCATGCCGCCAGAAAACTCAAACGGATACTGACGGATCCGTTTCTCCGGTGA
>CAMKDB010000060.1 GCA_946411155.1 uncultured Faecalibacterium sp. | reverse complement strand
CTGCAGATTACAAGCGGGATAATTCAGCGGACGAAACTGAGTGGGGTGATGCTATACTTTTTACTTGCAGGAATTGCGGTGCACAGCTTATCTCCATGGACGATACCGCTGTTACATACTGCAGTTACTGCGGATCAGAAACGATTTTACGCAGTCAGATGAGCGGTGACCGTAAACCGCGTTACCTGATACCGTTCAAAATATCAAAGCGCAAATGCAAAAATATATATACAAAGGAATTGTCTAAAAAACTGTATGTACCTGAAGAACTGAAACAACCTGAATTCATAGAAAAATTTAGAGCAATCTATATCCCATATTGGATGTATTATGTAAAATTCCGTGAAGATCCTTTTTCCTTATCAGGTTATAAGTCATATACTCGCGGGAATTATGATTATTATGAAGAATATGAAGTTGCAGCTAAGATACATGACAATGGACTTTATGGAATACCATATGATGGTTCCAGAAATTTTGACGATTCCATTGCTCAGGAGATAGCGCCTTTTTCCCGGAAAGATCTGATTCCATACAATCCTGCATACCTTGCTGGCATGTATGCTGACAGAGCAAATGTTGATGCAGAAGTATATGAGAAAGAAGTAACCGACAGAGCCACTGAGGAAGCTATCAACGACATCCGGAGCGATTTTAAGGGGATCAATCTGATTTTTCCTAAGAACGTACAGCAGCAGAAAGAATTCCTCAAGACTCGATATATCGGTCACGATTCCATATATCTTCCAGTATGGTTCCTGACATGGCGCAATAACGACCGTGTCGCATATGCGATTATCAATGGACAGACTGGCAAAATCCATATAGATCTTCCTGTAGATAAAAAGAAATTTTCCCTTATCACACTTCTGATAGCCGCAATAATCTTTGGGGTCTTGAGTCTCTTCGTCTCTGTAACAGCCAGGTTCCTTACCTGGATCTCAGCCTTGATTGTTTTTCTAATTGGATTGGGTTTCCATTCAGAACTGAAAAAAATACGAGATAAAGATAACCATGTATTTGACAAAGGTTATCTGATAACCGATCAAAAAGACATACCAATGTCTGAAAAAAACCGGGAACGTCTTCGGAATAAAGCGGAACAAAGCATGAATTCTTCTATAGCTGCAGGGAATGCTCTGAAGATCATCCTTATGTGTATTGGCTCTTTCTTTCTGCTTCCGATCATCATTGTATTTTTTTCAGTATTCGCAAATGATGAAGGGGCCGTTTTTCTTATTTTCTTTATCTTTATTCTTCAGGCTATACTTTTCTTGCGCGAACTGTTATTGGCGAGACATCTGAGGGATAAGTCCGCTATTCTGCCGAGTTTGGTCTCCCTGGCTTCTGTTGTATGTAATCTTCTAATTAGTGTATATCATCCCGTCGAGGACTGGTGGTACTATCTTGGAAGCATCGTATGCCTGTTAGCTGCCGGCGCTATGTGTTCTGATCTTATTGATCGATATAATGACCTGTCCACCAGACCGCTTCCTTCTTACTATGAGCGGAAAGGGGGCGATGACAATGCGTAAACGGCTATTTTATACTTCTTTCGCGCTGCTCGTTATATTCTGTATTATCTTCCCGAATACTGCCGTATTTGCGGATTCAAACGGTACTGTTATAATCCAGGATAACGAGGGACTTCTTTCCAGTCAGGAAGAAAAATTACTCGAAAAGGATATGTTGCCTATATCCAAGTATGGTGGAGTTGCATTTATTTCTGTTTGCCAATTCAATATGGACACAGGTAAATATGCAGAAAAAGCATATCGCGAATTGTTCGGAAGAGACAGCGGAACAATTTTTCTGATTGATATGGGAGAAAGAAATATTTGGATTTTCTCAGATGGCGCTATCTACAAGACTGTTACCAAGGCTTACGCAAACACAATTACTGATAATGTGTATAGATATGCTTCAAGAGGAGAGTATTATAAATGCGCCTCGGAAGCATTCCGTGAGATATCGATTCTCCTGGAGGGAGGAAAGATATCTCAGCCAATGAAACACATCTGTAATGTAATCATTGCCATTATCCTTGCATCTCTTTCCAATTTCATCTATCTTTTACTCCAAAGACACAAGCCCGCTGTTCCCCTGAAGGATGCAATTGCCCCCATGACTTCCGTTGTTGGCGTCTCCGTGATTACCCGAAATCTGATCAACACCAGAAGAAGCCGTCATGTTGAGTCTTCCGGCGGCGGAGGAGGAAGCGGTGGAGGCGGAGGCGGTGGAGGCGGAGGCTCATCCGGCGGCGGCGGTGGCCATAGTTTCTGATTGTTTTTAATAAATAATATAAACGGAGATCCTTCTGGATCTCCGTTTATTATTTGAATTTCAGTTTTGTCCGGTAATTGCCGTAAGCAATCCGTCTATCGTCAGAAAAACTCCTAATGTGATCGTGTACCATTTGATCAGCGCGCCTGGAGCAACCAGAATAGCGATTCCGTACAAGGAAGTGAATACCGCTTCAAGTATGTTTTTCCAATACTCAAAATAGTGTTGTTCGCAATCTTTTGCATGTGAAAGGTTTCTGTAAGCCCACACAAGGAGAATAAAGCCTGAGATAACACTTTCCACTATGAACATAGCGCCTTCTTTCACTAACAGAATCGTAAGTATAGAAAGCGAAGCCAGAGAAATAATTACAAGAGGACGTTGTCTTTTTAGATTCCACTTGCTCTGGATAAGCCTGGTTACCGTATGAACGACCTGCATTATAACTAAAGCAAACAGGAGAACAAAGAATGCGATATCAAAAAATCGTTTAGGCAAAAGAAGCATACCCAGACCAAGGATCATTACTAGAATTCCCTGAATTGTTACAGAACCCCGGACAGCTTTCAGTATATGTCCTGTATTAACCGCTTTGAAAAAGTTCCCGAAAATCACGGAGAGAGGAAGTCTGGCTGCGGTCGCTACAGCCTGAGAATCCGTCGTTGAAAGAACTTTCCAGTAATGTTTCAGTTCAGTTAACCCGTCAGGTTTGATTTCAAATCGAGTCTTTGCTCCGTTTGCTGTTAGAGTTTCGAACAGTTCATCAACGAATATCTTCCGTGACGCTTCTGATTCATTATTGATCCAGTTATGAACGACTTGATTAATCCATTCACTGGTGTCATCATTATGATCGCTGTATACGAGTTCTCCAAATTCGACTCCCCATGTTCTTACACTGTGCTGTAAAAGACCGGACTGGAAGCTTTTTACAATACGTATATCTTCTACCTTTGGCTCATATAGTTTTCCAAAAATACTGAATTCCGGCTCAATAATCGTAATCTTGTCTTTGATATGTTCAATCAGGGAAACATCGCAGACATCAGGATTCAATCCCGGTCCATCATTGATATAGATATGGTCAACAAGCTGACATTTGTCATCGCTGAGATTACAACATGCAAATAGAGCAAGATTTCCGCCTTTGGAATGTCCGCCGACATAATATGATTCCCCTGGCATCAGAACATATTCCAGATAGATTGCAGCATTCTTCTGAGCCGGTGTCAGCTGGTAGCCCATCATAAGATCTTCTTTCCAGCCGGCAAGTGATGCATCCGTGCCTCTGAATGCAACATAATGCTTATGCGGGAGATAGGTGTAACATAAAGCATAGAACTGAGTAGAACGGTCATTAATTTCGGAATACTCGTCAGCGATAAATGATACGGTAACATTTCCGTATCGTTTTGATCTTTTCGCAGCCTCATAAAACCGGCTGATGTGATCGGGATTCTGAATCAGGCATTCTCGGATCGACTTATCCTCTGAAGAACTGTCATAATGAGCGTAACTAAGATAACTGAAGATTAGATTATCAACGTCCGTAAATGGTTTTTCTTGAAAATCGAAATCAGAATACCATTTTAGATAGGAAAAAATGTTTTCCATAACAATTCAATTCCTTTCATAATCTATTATAGAATCCTATCTTTTTAAAATGGAATAATCAGTTTGTGATTTGTTCATTATTATTCTCTACCTTATCTATTCCGTGATAAAATAATAAAAATGATTAATCAGGGACGGTATCGAATATGAAACTTGCGGAAGCATTGCAGGAAAGAGCAGATCTGAATCGGAAAATTCAGCAATTGAGGAACAGACTCTCTCTAAATGTGTTAACACAGGAAGGAGAAAGACCTTCCGAAGATCCAAATGAATTACTGAAGGAATTGGACAGTTCACTTAAACGTCTGCAGTACTTAATTTCCCGAATCAATCTGACGAATTGCAATACACATATTGAAGGAAAAAGTCTCACAGAAATCATAAGTCAACGCGATACTCTTGTTTTACAGCTTGATTCTTACCGTAATGTTGCTGAACTTGCCAGTAGAACAACCGACAGAGCAAGACATTCTGAGATAAAAATCGTATCTGCAATAGATGTTCCGTCTATGCAGAAAAAAATAGACAGATTGTCCAAAGAACTCAGAAAACTGGAAAACCTTCTTCAGGAAACAAACTGGACAGTAGAAATAAATGAATGAATGAATAAATGATGGTAGCTGAAGAAGAGCGAATGCCAAACCTGACGCCGGCCAGGTTATGCCGGCACATTGTGAGCCGAAGGGCAGGCATCTCAGGATATTCCTGTTTACAGTGTATGCCCAGACAATGTATCAGGGTATAAATTATTTATCATGATTTATTACCAGGCATTGGCTTCAGATGCGAGGGCGGGGAAGGGGTATTTCTCTTTTCAAAACAGATTTTTCATTTCAATTATGATAGAATACTTTTATCAAGATCTTTAAAGACAATACGGAGAGATTCATCATGGACAATAGACCTCATAGCAGAGACAAAAAAGTCGAGTCAGGTTCGGTTGAAGTTCGTAAAGGGGAGAAAGTCGGTTCATCTCCTGTTGGTTCTGGCGCAAGGCCTAATGGCCATCAGTCTGGTTATACAGAAGGACGAAGCGGTGAACGTTCTAATGGAAGTATGCTGAAAACCGGATTGCTTCTTTTCTTCTTTACCAAATTGTTCGGTAATCTATCTCCTAAAGGGAAAAGAATCGTTCTGCTAGTTGCTGCTGTTCTATTAATCTTTTCACTGATGAGAGGGTTCATGACGCCCGGAAACCCGGTAACGGTTGATCCCGCTCCTGTTTCACAGCCTTCCGGCGGAAGCACTACTCAGACACAGCCTTCTCTGGATCCCAGTTTATCTAATGGCGGTTCATCTGGAAACACCAATACGACTCCTTCAAATCCTTCTTCCTCAGGAAATGTAACTGAAGCCCCTTCAAATCCCAGCACTCAGACACCTGTCTCAGCCGGAACTGTAAGGGATCATTTCTATTCTCCAAATGCCAATGATTCTGTCACAGTCATGGTTTATATGTGCGGAACAGATCTTGAATCAAAGTATTCAATGGGTACAAGCGATCTCGTTGAGATGGCTAACGCAACTATAGCTGACAATGTAAACATTATCGTTGAAACTGGAGGATGCAGAAAATGGCAGAATAACGTCATTTCCAGTTCGACAAACCAAATCATAAAAGTTACTAGCGGGGGAAAAGTCACTACTCTGGAGAAAGATCTTGGAGATGTTTCCATGGTCAATCCGCTAAACCTTACATCGTTCATTCAGTATTGTGCCACTAAGTACCCTGCTGAAAGAAATATCCTCATCATGTGGGACCATGGCGGAGGTTCCGTCACTGGATATGGGTATGACGAAAAGCATTCATCCGACGGTTCCATGGATTTGGCTGAGTTTAATTCTGCTTTGAAAGCTGCAGGTGTTAAATTCGACTGGATCGGCTTTGATGCTTGTCTCATGCAGACTCTTGAAACCGCTATGGTCTGTGACGATTATGCAGACTATCTGATCGCTTCCGAAGAAAGCGAACCTGGTACAGGATGGTTCTATACAAACTGGGTAACACAGTTGTCTCGGAATACAGGAGTTGCAACAACTGACCTGGCCAAGACGCTGATTGATGATTTCTATCAATACAGCCTACGTTCTCAGTCATCTGCTCAGGTCACTTTATCAATACTTGACCTGGCGGAAGTTCAGGGAACAGTTCCGGCATATCTGACTGCATTTTCTCAAAGTACAAATCAACTGATCAACAGTGATAACTATAAAGCCGTATCGAATGCAAGATCTAAAACTACGAAATTTGCCTCGTCACAAAGATTAAATCAAATTGATCTGATTGATTTTGCTGAAAGAGTTGGAACGAGCGATGCCAAAAAACTTGCTTCCGTACTTCGTAGCTGTGTGAAATATAATCGCACTAACATCTCTAACGCTAATGGTGTTTCGATATATTTCCCCTATGAAAATACTAGAACAGTTAACAGCGCACTGAATACGTATAATCAGATAGGTTTTGATTCTTCCTATTCTGCTTGCGTCAGGAGTTTTGCCTCCCTTGTTGCCTCAGGACAGGCTTCTGCTGGTACTTCATATTACCAGGGATATGGAAGCAGTTCCGGTTATGACCTCAGCGATCTTTTACAGGGTTCAAGTCCGCTTGGCTCGTTGCTTGGTGGATATACCGATCAGTCGGGGAGTTACTCTTCTGGTTACTCCGTTGATCCGGAATTGATTTATCAGTTGTTGACTGGATTCTCTGGTCGAAATATTCCTTCAGAGTATAGTTGGATCGATACAGATTCGGTTCACGCCGCAGCTCGATATATCTCTGATAATCGATTGGATCCTTCTCATATTGTTGTTTCCTTCAATAAAGCCGGAAGCAGGGTCGTAACTCTTTCAGATGAAGATTGGGATCTGATTCAGGCTGTGGAATTGAATGTTTATGTTGACGACGGAACTGGATATATTGATCTGGGAAGGGATAATGTATTTGAGATCAGCGGGAATGACCTGATTCTTGATTATGACCATACTTGGCTCACAATAAACAGACATGTCGTAGCCTACTACATGGAATCCGATGTAGAACAGGAGGACGGGTCATGGACAACCACTGGCTTGATTCCTGCGATCTTAAAATCGTACGATGAATCCGGGGAATCATTTGAACAGATGGTAAATCTGGAAGTAGTATTTGATAAAGATAATCCTTACGGTGTGATTACAGGTGCCAGACCGATGTATAACGGTGAAACTGATGCAATCGCTAAGGGAAATATCGAAATCAAAGAAAATGATGTCCTACAATTCCTTTGCGATTATTACACATATGACGGAAGATACGAATCTACTCATCTGTTGGGCAGTCCATTAACTGTACCCGCAAGTGGACTGTCGATTGCAAATCGAAAGATCGATTATGATTGCAGTGTGACCTATCGTTTGACAGATATTTATGCCAACTATTATTGGACCCCTGCATTTATTTCCCAACCCTAAGTATTGATACCAATAGAATAGGCCAGCCCTTTCGGGCTGGCCGTTCTTATTTTTGTCTTGTTCAAAGAGGGAAACATTCCTTCTCAGAATAACTGGTATGAAGCAGTTCGTGGGCTTTATGAGAATTTGGTTTTTCAAGGAACTTCTCATAGAGTTCAACGATCTGAGGGTTATTATGAGACTGACGTACAACCTGACGCTCATCTTCTGAATAAAGCGCTTTTGCGCGTTTTTCTTTATAATTGTCAAGAATATCATCGGCCTCATTGGGAAGGAATACAGGACGGACATAAGGCTGACCGCCACCATTGATACAACCACCAGGACAACCCATAATCTCAATGAAATGATATTTGGATTTTCCATCTCGAATCTCATCAAGAAGAATCTTGGCAGATTTCATGCCGGATGCGATAGCAACGTTTACAACTGTTCCGTTGATATCGATGGATGCCTCGCGAATGCCGGCATCATGTCCACGGACTTCTTCAAACTTGATCATCTCATGTTCTTTACCGGTAAGAACATAGTAAACAGTACGAAGAGCTGCTTCCATAACACCACCAGTAACGCCAAAGATGACTGCTGCGCCAGAATAATCACCCATGATATCCTGGTCCCATTCTTCATCGGGAAGTCGGTTGAAAATGATGCCGCTTCTGCGAATCATTCTGGCAAGTTCCCTAGTCGTAATAACAGCGTCGACATCCTTAATGCCGTTAACCTTCATCTGCTCACGGTCTTTTTCGTATTTCTTTGCTGTACAAGGCATGACGGAAACAACGAAGATATCACTGGGGTCAATATCATGCTCTTTTGCCCAATAGGATTTGATGATTGCGCCCTGCATTTGATGCGGCGATTTGCAACTGGACAGATGGGGGAGAAGATCACCGTAATTATACTCAGCATAATTTACCCAACCAGGAGAGCAAGAGGTAATCATAGGAAGAACTCCGCCTTCCTGAATACGATGAAGCAGTTCGTGTCCTTCTTCCATAATAGTAAGGTCAGCCCCGAAGTTCACGTCATAAACACGATAGAACCCCAAGCGACGCATTGCGGCAATCATTTTTCCGGTAACAGGCGTTCCGATGGGATAGCCGAATTCTTCACCAAGAGCGGCGCGGACAGCAGGTGCAGCCTGAACGATAACTTTCTTTCCAGAACGGATTGCATCATCGACCTTATCGATTTCGGATTTTTCCATTAGAGCACCAGTCGGACATACACTGACGCACTGACCGCACTGAATACAGGGAGAATTAGCAAAACTTCGGTTTTCTGCCGGAGCAACGATTGTTTTGAAGCCTCGGTTTTCAAAGCCGAGGATTCCAAGGCCATGCGCGTTAGAACATCTGGCAATGCAGCGCCCGCAAAGGATACATTTAGAAGTATCCCTGTAAATTGCAGGAGCAAGCTGATCCAAAGTCGTCTCCGAACGGACGCCAGTGAAAGCATTTTCTCTTGCGCCAGTGATTTGAGCTACATGAAGCAACTCACATTTACCGTTTTTGTCGCACTGCTGGCAATTCATATTGTGATTCGAAAGAAGAAGTTCAACGCTTCTTCTACGGGCTTCCACCGCTTTCGGAGAAGAAATATGAATATCAAGACCCTCAGCCGCAGGGAAAACGCAGCTGGCAATCATTCCTCTTGCGCCACCACCGGTCGCTTCAACCAAACAAACACGGCAGGAACCACTGTTACACTCGCCATGGTTGAAAGCACACAGGGAAGGAATCTCATAACCGCATGTTTTGGCAGCTTCTAAAACTGTCAAACTGCTGTCGACCTGATATTCTTTTCCCTCAATCTTAATATTTACAAGTGCCATGTTGCATCCTCCTTACCGTTTCTCAATTGCGCCAAACTTGCATGTGGACATACATGCACCGCACTTTACGCACTTCTGCGGGTCGATATCCATAGAGGCAAGTTTATGATTCGGGGCAATATAGTCTGTTCTGGTGATACAGTTCGCCGGGCAACCTCTCTGGCACATACCGCATCCAATGCACTTATCGGGATCAATATGATACTCCATGAGGTTCTTACAGATGTGAGACGGGCACTTCTTGTCCACGATATGAGCGATATATTCGTCCCTGAAATGGGTAAGAGTAGAGACGATCGGGTTAGAAGAAGTCTGGCCAAGAGCACAAAGGGAATTGGTCTTAACAGTCTGGCTGAGCTCATCCAGTTCATCGAGGTCTTCCATTGTTCCTTTTCCCTCGGTGATCCTGGTAAGGATTTCAAGCATACGTTTTGTGCCGATACGGCAAGGTGTACACTTGCCGCATGACTCGTCACAGATAAATTCCATGTAGAATTTTGCGACGTCAACCATGCAGTTGTCTTCGTCCATAACGATAGCCCCGCCGGATCCCATCATTGAACCCTTGGCAACAAGGTTATCGAAATCAATCGGTTCATCAAGGTATTCTGTTGTCAGACAGCCGCCGGAAGGACCACCGGTCTGGATAGCTTTGAACTTCTTATCATTTGGAATACCGCCACCAATATCGTAGATAAGCTCACGAAGTGTCGTACCCATGGGAACTTCGACAAGTCCAACGTTGTTGACTTTTCCACCAAGAGCAAATACTTTTGTGCCCTTAGATCTTTCAGTACCGACGGAAGCAAATTCTTCCGCTCCATTTCTGAGAATATAAGGAACACAAGCCAGAGTCTCAACATTATTAACAACAGTCGGTTTACCCCACAATCCGCTAACAGCAGGGAACGGAGGTCTCGGTCTGGGCATTCCGCGTTTACCCATGATAGAATTCAAAAGAGCTGTTTCTTCACCGCAGACAAACGCACCAGCGCCAAGACGGATATGGCAGCGGAAACTGAAGTCGGTGCCAAGGATATTATCACCAAGCAGCCCAAGCTCTTCTGCTTCAGCAATAGCAATACGCAAACGTTTTACAGCAGTGGGATACTCAGCACGAACATAGAAATATCCGTTCTGAGCACCAATGGCATATCCGGCAATGACCATGCCTTCAATGACAGCCAAGGGGTTTCCTTCAAGGATAGAACGATCCATGAAAGCACCAGGGTCACCTTCGTCTCCATTACAAACAACGTATTTCTCAGGAGCCGGACCGAGAGCAAATTTCCATTTTCTTCCTGTGGGGAATCCAGCACCGCCACGTCCGCGGAGACCGGAAGCCAGAACCTCATCACAAACTTCTTCAGGAGTCATAGAGAGAGCACGTCTGAGTCCCTGATAACCGCCGGCGCCAAGAGCTTCATTGATATCTTCAGGATTGATTACACCGCACCCATGAAGTGCAATTCTACGCTGCTTTTTATAGAAATTGATGTCATCCTGCTTCGCGACTTTCTCATGTGTAGCAGGGTCGACATAGAGGAGATGCTCAACAATCTTATTGTTTTTGATATCACTTTCGATGATTTCCTCAACATCATCAAGTTTAACCATACGATACAGAGTATCCTCCGGGTAAATCTTAACGAAAGGACCCTGTGAACAGAATCCGAAGCAACCGACCATGTTTACGGTAACTTTTTCGGAAAGACCATCTTTTTCAAGGAGGTCTTTAAATTTTTCAGCGATCTCATGGGAACGGCTGCTGAGACATCCGGTACCGCCGCAAAGAACGATATGTCTTTTGCCGTCTGAACCATTGATTTTTTCCTCAAGTACTTGTGTGCAAGAGGCAATCTTTTCATTGAGTTGGTCAACAGTCTTGATCATTCTGCAGCAGCCTCCTTCGCTTTGTACTCTGCAATGACACCGGGAACAGCACCAACAGACATCTTGGGATAAACACTACCATTGATGCTGACTGCAGGAGCAATTCCGCAAGCTCCGATACACCGGAGCGCGTCAAGCGTAAACAATCCATCCGGCGTTGTCTGACCTGGCTGGATTTTCAATAATTCGGAAAACTTGTCAATGATGTTCTGAGCACCCTTGACATAGCATGCTGTTCCGAGGCAGCAACCGATGACATACTTGCCCTTGGGCTCAAGAGAGAAGAAAGAATAGAACGTTACAACACCGTAGATCTCCGCAACAGAAATACCCGTCTCTTTGGACACGATTTCCTGGACTTCCAGCGGAATGTAACCATATTCATTCTGAATATCGCTCAAGATCATCATCAGTGGCGTTTTTTCATCTTTGTAGCGACCACAGATCTCGAGGATTTTCTGAACCGCAGGTTCTTGAAGTTTTGCCATAGCATCCTCCTATGTGACGTTTCTCTTGGTTATTTTTTATACCATCATAAAGTATTATACTAGATTGCCTATATAATTGAAAAGAATAATATATTTTTGTATAGTTAAACATATGATTTTTTGACATTGAATAAATAAGAAAAGAGCTTGAAATGGCCAATAATAAAACA
>CAMKDB010000059.1 GCA_946411155.1 uncultured Faecalibacterium sp. | reverse complement strand
GTCTGTCTGAAGAAAAACTGACTTTAACCCTCAAAAAGACCGTGCGGCTTAGATACGCAGCACGGTCTCTTTATTTGTTTTTGCCTCAGTGCGTGGAAGAAGCCGCAGAGATCATGATGAACATCAGGACCATAATGCTGACAGTGATCTGGACCGACGTCCCTATCATTGCGGAACGGGCATTCTCCTTCGTATTGCAGTCACTCATGACGCACAGCGCAGCCATCATGCGACGGGATCCGGTACTGGCGCCGAAAAGACCTTTGAAGGGCTTGCTGTTGCGCAGATAATCCTCCGCATCGAAGAGCCTTGTCGCCAGTTCCTCTGCGGAAAGATCCGTATCCGCCAGAATACCGAGTATCGATGCATAGGAATCGGTCCCGAAAGACCTTCTGGCATTGCGAAGCAACGTATTGAGCGAGCAGATCCGCTCACACATTTCCTCGTCCGGGCGGTCATAAAGCGCAAGGATATTGGCAATAGTCTGTCTGGTATCCATTCCCACCCTCAGTCTACCCTTGAGGCTCTGAAAGATCGCTTCCGCCCGTGCGGCAACAGCCTCCGGATGTTTTCCGGATGTTGCCATCAATGCGGCGAACGGCCGATCCGCTTCGCTCGTCAGGAATTTGTGCGTCTTCTGCATCTGCTTGTAAATGGCTTTCATGTTTTCTGCGAGCGTCGTGTAATCCGCACTGCGGGAATCCGTGAGAATCATGGCGGCGATCACATCAAAACTGGTGGCAAAAACCCCGTTCTTGATCAGATCGTATACTGCCCGGAGCGTATCGAAATAGCCCTGCGGATCCTCAGTCATCGCCATCTTCGCACGGAGCACATACTCCATGACGCCGCGGAAATCCGAGAAAATGCCCACGCTGGACTTGATGATATTCCGGGCAGCTGTCAACCGCTCCGGATCGGCTACGCTGTCTGCCGCCATGTACAGTCCGGCTGCGGCAAGCAATTCATAGGAAGAGCCGAAAGTCTCCCGTTCGCTCATGATTCTGTAGTTCTCGATCAGCAGGTCGCATCTGTGCTGAAGGGTAGCATTCATATTTTTATCCTCCTGTCTGTCGAATGTTTTTCATCTCATTTGTTTCGCACTCATTATATCCTCTTTTTCTGTGTTCGGCACCCTTTTCTGCATTCCGAAAATTGACGTAAAAGTAAAAATACTATAGTATATATAAGCTAGAGCCGGCTTTCTCCAGCGCTTCGATCAGATTATCCCCGGCACACGCCGGTTTTATTTTGGAGGAAATCACGCATGAGTGAGAACAAGAACCAAGTCAGGACTCCCTGGCTCAAGAATTTCGGCGACGTGCCCGCCCATCTGGATTATCCGGATTATTCCCTGTTCGATGCCGTGAAAGAGACTGCGGAAAAGTACCCGGACGCCACCGCTCTGCTCTTTATGGGACGCAAAACCACTTATAAAGAGATGATCCGGAATATCGAGAACTGTGCGAAATCACTTCGAACGATCGGCATCCGCGAGGGCGACCGCGTCACCATTGCGCTGCCCAACTGCCCGCAGGGCGTATATCTGTTCTATGCGGTGAACCTGGTCGGCGCCATCGCAAACATGATCCATCCTCTCTCCGCTGAGAAAGAGATCGAGCATTACCTGAACTTCTCCAGAAGCGTGACCGTCGTCACTCTCGATCAGTTCTATCACAAATTTGAGGCGATCCGGCAGAATACGCCAACCGTAGTGAATGTAGTCATCGCCAGCGTCAAAGACGAGCTTTCCCGCCCTGTGCGCGCCGGTTATATGCTCACCGAGGGGCGCAAGATCAAGAAGATCCCCGCGGATGCGCCAGTGATCCGCTGGAACGAGTTCATGCAGCTCGGCCGAAAATGTTTCTGGAATTACAGAGTGGAACGCAAAGGCGCAGATCCCGCCGTCATTCTTTATTCCGGCGGCACCACCGGCACCACCAAAGGCATCCTGCTGAGCAACCTGAATTTCAACGCGCTGGGCAGGCAGGTCATCGCGACCAACCCGATGTTCCGTCCCGGAGACAAGATGCTGGCAGCCATGCCTATCTTCCACGGCTTCGGTCTCGGCGTCTGCATCCACACCATGCTGGAATCGGGCGGAACCTGCATCCTTGTTCCCCGCTTTACCGCCAAGACCTACGCCCGCGACATCGTGAAATACCGCTGCAACTTCATCGCCGGTGTTCCGACCCTCTATGAAGCGCTGCTGCGGCTTCCCTCCCTGAACAAAGCGGATCTGAGTTGTCTCAAAGGCGTCTTCTCAGGCGGAGACTCCCTCTCTGTGGAACTGAAGAAAAAATTTGACAAATTCCTCTACGATCACAACGCTACCATCCAGATCCGGGAAGGATACGGCACCACCGAGACCGTCACGGCCTGCTGCCTGACTCCCACCCAGATGGCAAAGGAAGGCAGTATCGGACTGCCCTTCCCCGACACCTATATCAAGATCGTCAAGCCCGACACCGACGAGGAAGTGCCTCTCGGTGAAGAAGGAGAGATCCTGCTGGCAGGTCCCACCGTCATGATGGAGTATATCGACAACCCCGAAGAGACCGCCCAGACGCTGCGCAAACATGAGGACGGACTGACCTGGGTCTATACGGGAGACCTCGGCTTCATGGATGAAGACGGATTCGTTTTCTTCCGCGGCCGCGCCAAACGAATGATCATCACTTCCGGTTACAACGTGTATCCGGCGCAGATCGAGAACATCCTGGATGCCCACGAGAAGATCCATATGAGCTGTGTCGTCGGCGTGCCGGATGATTATCGGATGCATGCGGTCAAGGCGTTTATCATGCTCAAGCCGGGCGTCGAGCCCTCCGCTGAGACCAAGGAAGAGATCCTTGCCTATTGCCGCAAGAATATCGCAAAATACGCGGTGCCCAGAGAGATCGAGTTCCGTGAGGAACTTCCCAAGACGCTCGTGGGAAAAGTCGCGTACCGCATCCTCGAGGAAGAGGAAGAGGCAAAGTATCAAGCAAAGAAAGACGCCACTTCTCTTCTGCCGGAGAACCGGAAGAACTGAATCACACTGAATATAATGAGAGGACCGTCTGAACGGACGATCCTCTCTTTTCCTTTTGCCATTATTCGTTGTCCGGTCTTTCAGAAGCCTTTCCGTTTCAGATCCGAGACCAGCTGGACATAGAATTCACGCACATCGAAACCGTCAAAATCCTCACGGTTCAGGTCTATCATATCGCCGTGCGAAATACCGCGTTTCCCGGGCGTTGAAAGCATCAGGAAACTGCTTCCCCACGGGAAGGACTTTTCGCCGACGAGTCCGTCGTTTTTCCCGTCGAACAGATTGACGAGATGGTAGGTCATGTTCAGGGGGAACTGACCGGCGGAAGGCTTTGACAGCACGGAACCGACAGACTGGTAATAGACGCCTTCGACATCCTTTACGGTCTCGTTACGCCTGCTGCACGACTCATAGGTAAGGTCCCTAACGGCAGACATGAAATCCGGATCGGTATCGCCGAGTTTTGAAGCGGCAAGATTGTATGCGCTTGCGACAGATTGCTGCTGCGATTCCGGAATCTTGTTCAGCAGATAATCTGCGAATTCGCATCCGCGGTGCGGTGTGTTCACCGTAGTGAGGCTCGCGACATAAGGAGCAGCGGATGTCTTCGCGATGGCTGTACGCATATCAAGACCGCCTTTGGAGTGGGCGATAACGTTCACCTTCTCACATCCCGTTTCCCTGACGATCTGCAGAATCCGCTGTTCCAGTTCTTTTGCGCTGTCGTCCACGCTCGCCGCAGACTGGTGTTCTCCGTAATAGATCGTGGCGCCGTTTTTCATCAGTTCATCCGGAATCCTGCCCCAGTAATTGAAATGACTGGAATCACGGAAGAAAACGCCGTGCACCATCAGCAGCGGGTATCTGGTCTGACACAGTTTTTCCGCCTCGCGTTCCCTGTTGAGTCTGCATCGTGCGAGTTCGGTTCCAGCTTCTTTTCCGGTGATGCGCAGGATCAGGAACAGCATGATCAGGTTCGCGACCGGAACCATACCGAACACGACCCCAAGAACGCGGGTCCGGATGCCAAGCTGACCGGAAGTCACATAGACGATGATGATCCCGATCCAGAACAGGATGAACTCTGCAGCCGCAACAGGCAGCAGACCGCGCAGCAATGAAGCGTTCCGTTCGATGAATGCGCGGTACGCAACAGGCACATAGTGCAAGACCGCAGCAGCCGTGGTGACCACGAACATCCAAAGAAGGATGTTCCCCGCGCGAAGCAGCAGAAATCTCTCTTTTGAATTCTTAAACTCTTTCAGCCTGTCCATCAGTTACCCTCTCGTCAGGAATCCTTCTTTTCCGGACCGCTCTGCTATCTTCTGCTGACGCCTTCCTCCGACATCCGCAGGATCTCTTCCGCCACCGGATCCTCAGGACCGAACAGCGTGACATATCCTTTCAGCAGATCCGCTTTCTCCTGCAGAGAGCGGGAACGACGGTTCACGAAGATCCTGCAGGGATATTTGCTGTTTTTCGCTTCCTGGATCATATTTCCGCCGGCACTGTTTCCGTCGAATGCCAGCAGGACGGCCGGACGCCGTTTGAACACTTCGTATGCGATGCTCTTGTAAATGCCCATGGATTCCGCTGTAATGGCGACCCGGATCCCTGCGCCGCAGCGCCGCAGCACACGTTCCTCTCTCATGCTGATCACAGCAGGAGCCATAACATACACCTTGAATCTGCCGTTATTCCTGCGCAGCAGTTCCCGTTCATAGCCGGTCAGCCGGTGGCCGATCACGAAGAAGATTTTCTTCGGATCTCCCCGATCCAAAATGCCGTCCAGTATTCCGGCAAGATCTTCCCGGACCACGGTCCGGTGCGCGTCACTGTTGAAACTGCCGCCCATCACCACTACGGGCATCCCGTCCGGAGGCAGTTCCCGGATCCGGTCCTGAAGAACTTCCTGTGTCAGAAGACCTTTCCCTCCGTTAAAGAGCAGAGAGCCACCGTTTTCTTCTCTGCGGATCCGTTCGCGATAGAGGTCCGCAACATCGGCAGGGCTGCAATCATATGTGTTCTTCCAGCGTTCCTCTTTACGTTTGAAGACAGCAACACCTTCTTCACACAGGCGGTGGTCGGTCTCAGCCATTCGGCGCATCTCTTCATCGCTGAGTTCAAGGAGTCTTTCCAGCGCAAGCTGTTCGTCAATGGGTGAAGTCCCATAAATCGCTGCGCCGTCTGTACCCTGAACGCAGAGGACATCCTCATCCAGATACCGGCGAAGCGGGTGGGATTTCACGCTGCTCAGATTGTTCAAACGCACATTGGATGTGATCTGGAATTCCAGGACCGTACCGCTTTCTCTGAGGTCCTTCAGCAGCTGGCGTCCCTTGACCGTATTCAGTCTGGGCGTATAAAGTCCGTGTCCGATCCGAACCGACGGCATGGATTGTCCCGGGGCCAGTGCGCCGCGGATCAGGCGGATGCTGTTGACCACATTGTCCCTCAGGGCATCGTTCTCGCCCGCATGAATGCGGAGTACAAAGTCCGGTTCTTCCCGGGTGATCCGCACGAGCTGCTCGATAACCGGGGCAAGATCCCGGATATCGTTGATTTCCTCACCGACAATGTCGCTGCCGGCCACATAGGGATCGCACGCAACCGCGCGCAGTGTCTGGATATTCCCGCTGAAATAGTCACCCGCCTCGATGCGGTCCTTCCGGATCGTCAGCGGAATGCGCCGGATTGCTGCAAGGAACCGGATGCGCACACCGGTTTCTTCATAGACCGACGGCATGACGCGGTGCACCTGGGCAAGCATCTCAGGCGCGCCTTCTTTTTTCACCAGCGTGGTATCCGAGATCTCGGTATACAGGATCCCCTGACCGGCATACGTTCTAGCGGTCCAGAGCAGTTTGTCCTCGAACAGCGTATTTGACGCATAGACGGGGTGCATGCGGTCCACCAGCATCTGCATTGCCGCAGCTGTAATGTCCGGATCCGGTATCCGCGCGATGTCATCCATCCCAACCTCGATACGTTCCGATTCCTCCGAAGGGATACCCTTGGCAAATACGTACCGGTACAGATAGACCTTCTCCAGATTGGTAAATACTGCCTGGGAATCCTTCAGGATGGACAGGGAGGCCCGGATCCTGGCGAGATTCTCCAGACTTTCTTCCGGCTCTGTCAGGATGAGTCTGGCAAAATTCAGCTGTGTGTGGTCATCGATCTGACGATCCAGGTACTTTCCTGTCAGTCCGCTGTCATGGTACTGCTCCGCCACACGGCGGCGCTTTTCCATCGTTTCCGCCTCCAGAGAAGCAGGCAGTTTCAGCCCCAGTTTTTTCACATAGTACAGGGAATACCGGATCTGGTGCATGATCCCCAAAGCGATCAGGATGTCCGGAGAAAGATTCGCGTTCATGTGGGAATGGAGATCTGTCCTGAACTTCCAGCGGGCAGGAATATAAGTCTTAACCACGGTGCTGCGCAGATTCAGCCGGTAGTCCTTGGTCTGGCTCATCAGCGTTTTGGCGATGGCGGGGACGCGGGCGCGCATTTCGATGCGCCCGTCCGGCCAGATCGTCGCCGTTCTGGTATCCCCCAAACGAAAAAGATACATCGTCCGGTTCTGCTCATCCACATAACAAGGAACTACTCCCCGGATGACATAGTAACCGTTCTCTTCACGGCTCAGGGAAAGTCCGCAGACTTTCGCAAAGTTCCGGATCAGGTTGCCGCTCTTATGGTTGGGCGTGCGCAGAGTGAAAAACAGGTCCTCTCCCTGCATTTCCAGATCGACGACCATATCCTTTTCTTTGTCCAGATAAAAGCGTCCGAATCCGCTCATTCCGCATCCTTCCTGTCTTTTTTTCTCATTGTACCAAATCAGGTGCCGGAACGTGAACCGGCATTCCCCGATACACGGAGAGGACCGTCCCTTCCGGGAGATCCTCTCCTTTGCTGTTTATGTTTTCCCAAGCCGGGTCAGTTCCCGGTGGCGTTCCCAATAATCCGGCATGACGCCTGTCACGATCCGGTAGAACGCGTCCCCGTGATTCATCTGCAGAAAATGGGCAACCTCATGGAGGACCACCGATTCGATGCAGGATACGGGAGCTTTCATCAGATAGAGGTTCAGGCTGATGTGTCCCTTGGCGGGCGTGGCGCTTCCCCAACGGGAAGTCATCTTCTTCACTGAGATTTCCGGCCTCGGATACTTTGAGGCGATGACGGGATAATATCTGTCCAGCATCGAATCGAACAGTACCTGCGCGATCCGACGCAGTTCCCGTTCAAAGGCGTCTGCAGCTTTTCGGGGATCTGCCGCGCCGCGGCACTTTATGATCAGGACACCATCGCGTTCCGTGAGCAGTGCTTTATTACCTGTCTCGACCTGTACCGGCATCTCTTTGCCAAGGTAGAGAACACGGTCGCCTGTACGAAGTTCTTCCGGGAGTCCGAAAAACGAGCGCGTGCCTGTGTGCTTCGCCAGCCAGCGCACATGCTGCTGAAGGAATTGCACCGCTGTACTGCGGGACGTCATTAAAGGCACTGTGAACACCGCACTGCCGTCTTTCGCCATACGGAGCGTCATGCCCCGCACTTTCCTGCGCAACAGCCGAACCGGAATCTCCCGCTCTCCTATTCGGATGAGGATCGTTTCTTCCTTCATCACAGGAACCGGTACTCCGTTCTGGTACGGTAGGTCTCTCCGGGACGCAGGACGCTCTCTGGGAACGATGCTTGGTTCACTGCGTCGGGATAATTCTGGGTCTCCAATGCCACTGCGCAGAAACGGCCGTAGGTCTTTCCTCCTTTTCCCGGTTCATCCGGATAGGCACCGGAACTGTAGATCTGGATACCGGGCAGGTCCGTCCACACTTCCATCTCTAGTCCCGTCCGGTCTCCCTTCAGGGTCATCGCCCTGCGGAAGCCGGTTCCGTTCAGGCAGAAGTTGTGATCATAACCTTTGCCGTATCCGATCGGCGCATAGGACTCATCCAGATCACGGCCGATCGGCTTGCTCCGGCGGAAATCAAATGGCGTTCCTTCCGCGGGGATGATCTCCCCGGTCGGGATCAGTGCCGCATCCGTTTCGGTGACTCCGAACGCGTCCACCTGCATCTCATGATCCAGGACCGTACCGGATCCCGCTCCGTTGAGGTTGTAATAGCCGTGGCTCGTCAGATTCACGGGGCACGGTGCGCTGACCTGCGCTTCATATTCGATGGACAGGACACGGTCTTTCAGCGTATACCGCACCTGCGCGGTGAAATCGCCGGGGAAGCCCTCTTCACCGTCAGCGGAACGCACCGTGAAAACGACCGAATCGCCCTCTGCCTTTCCGTCCCAGTTCTTTCTGCTGAGACCTCTTGCGCCGCCGTGCAGGCAGTTGCCCCGCTCATTGGGTGTGACGTGATATTCCCTTCCGTCCACCGTGAAAGCAGAGCCGCCGATGCGGTTGCCCACACGCCCGACAACGGTACCGAGATAACAGGTGCCTTTTTCGTACTGTTCGATGCTGTCATAGCCCAGGACCACGTCCAGCGGGCCGTTCTCCGTAGGGATCACAAGGCTCTGGATCGTCGCGCCCCAGGTAAGCAGCGTAACAGACGAACCATCCTCCGCACGGATCCGGAATGCACGGACGATCTCGTCCGCGCTGTTTCTGCCGAATACGAATTCCTCGATCATTCTTTCACCTCGGAAAGGGCTTCCGCCATCTTTTCCACCGCATTGTCAAAGTCTCCGCCGAAGATCCTGAAAGATGCGCCGAACATCAGGTTGATCGGTGCGTTATTGTTTTCTACACTGTAAGAGTTGGCGTCCAGCATCCTGCCCTGCGGATTCTCATGACTGGGAATGCGCTCCACCATATTTCTGCCGTCTTCCATCCAGGCAAACAGTTTCTTTCCCAGCTGGTCCGCCATTCCGCACTCGAATGCCACATCGCTGGAGGGTTCGAACCCTTCATAGTCGCTCAGGTTCGCCAGGATGATGTCGCAGTTTCGGACATGCTGCTGATAATGGTCAAACTGGTTGTAGACCATCTCCATGGGATCGCCCGTATCTTCCAGTACCGGAACGCCCGGCGCGGGATCGGTAGGCACAAAAGCGTCAAAGCCATGCGCATCCAGGACCTCTTTCATGCGCGCGTATTTTTCTGCCGCGTCCGCTTCATACCGGAAGATATCCGCCACGTAGACGATGGGACGGGAGCCGCGCGGAACCGTCTGCTTCGGCGAATCCTTTTTCAGGGCATAGCCGCGCATCGCCTTCTTTTTGCTCTCCTCTTCCAGATCGTACATGTAGGCGTGAAGCGCGTCGGAAAACGTTCCCTCCACGACCTTGCATGCGCCGAGTACACAGACACCGAATGGCAGTTCGATATGGGGCAGTTTCCTGCCCTTGAAATCCAGAATACCACCGTCCGTGAACGTACCGGCATTGTATTTGACACCCATGGGGCGTTTGTCTCTGGTGAACGCGTAGCAGCGGCAGTCGTGGCCATACGCCATGCCGATCTCATAGATGGTGCCGCCGTCCGGCTCGCTGCCCCGGAAGTTCTCCAGGTCCGCGACGATGCCGGTGGATTGCGCGATGCTGTCCCTGCAGTTCTTCAGCGTCAGATATGCGCCATGTTCCTTGCTCTGGGCTGGCGGGCGCTTGTTGTCGTTCGGCAGTGTGACCGTGAAGCCGTAATACTGGGCTTCCTTCCTTCTGGACTGCCAGATCTCTCCGCCTCTCGGGAAGAAGCAGATCGGACCGGCAACGTAGATCCTCTCATCCTTGATCATTGTTCCGCCTCCTTGTTCAGTTCCGCGGTCATCTGCCGGACCGCTTCCTCAAAGTCCATGCCGCGGAACAGTTTGGTGCCGCCCCACATCATGTTGACCGGATATCCGTTTGCTTCCGTCGACCAGCCGTTGATATCCAGCGGACTGTCCCCTTCTCCCTGAACGGAGTAGGTGCGTTCCGCCATACTTAAGGGCGTTTCGATGTATCCAAACATCTTCTTTCCGTCAAGCATGTACGCCATGCCGGATTCGAACGCCACATCGCTGTCCACCTCGTAGCCGCGGTGATCGTCCAGGACCGCTAGATAGATATCGCAGTCGCGAACATGCTGCTGATAGTGGTCGAAGCGGTTGTATGCTCTGGTATAGGGATCGTCGGACTGCTGGAGCATCGGCACGTGCAGGTTGGGATCGCTGGGGGTGTAGACCTCATAGCCGTACTTCTCCAGGATCCGTTTCATCTCCGCGTGGCGTTTCTCTGCCTGACGGCCTCTGCGGCAGTCGCCCAGATAGACCACCGGCTTTCCGGTGACGCCTGGATGCTTCACCAGCGCTTCAAAGGTCTCGGTACGTCCTCGCACCGCCTTCGCCTTGCTCTCCTCTTCCACGTCTTCCATGAAAGTGCGCAGGCAATCGGAGAAATTGCCTTCCACGATCTTGCAGGACCCCACCAGACAGTCGGAGAAGGGAAGATCCATATTCTCGATCAATTCCCCGTCCTTGTCGCTGATAGTTTCAAAATCATAAGTGCCGCCCATGTACTTGACGCCCATCGGCCGTTTGTCCCGGGTGTAGGCGTAACATTTCAGCCCGAGTCCGTACGCCATGCCGATCTCAAAGACAGTGCCCGCGTCCGGCATGAAACCCCTGTGGTATTCCAGGTTTGCAAGGACCGCCGTGCACTTGCGCATCGAGATATCGCAGTTGTTGATAATCTTCTCTTCGATACTGTCCCCGGGGACGTTTTCCCAGTTGTCGTTCGGCAGTTCCACGACTGCGCCGCGGAATTCCGCCTCCATTCTGTAGCTCCGCCATACCACACTGCCCCTGGGATAGAAACAGGATGGCCCGGCGATGTACAGGTGTTCCTCATGGATCATCGTTTCAGTTCTCCTTGTCTTTTCAAAAAAGAGCGGGAACCGCCAGTTCCCGCTCTGTGTTTACATGGTTATGCTTTGAGATCTTCCGCCATCTTCCGGACTACGTCTTCCATTGTGCCGTCCAGGAACTTGAAGGAAGAGCCGAACATCAGGTTGACAGGCGCGTCAAAGTTCTCGACGCCCATGTCGTTGATGTCCTTGCATCCGTTCTCCTCGCCTTTGTTCGGGACGCGGTCGATCATGCGGCCGATATCGTCCATGAAAGCGTACATCTTCTTACGCAGCTGGAACGCCATGCCGCACTCGAAGGAAACGTCGGCATTGGGTTCATAGCCGTAGAAATCGTTCAGATCCGCCAGAATGATGTCACAGTTCCGCACATGCTGCTGATAACGGTCAAACTCATTGTAGACCTGCGCCATCCGGTCCTCGCCGCAGTCGAGCTCCGGCACACCGGGGCACGGATCGGTGGGGACGACCGGGGTAAAGCCGTACTTTTCCAGCAGTGCCTTCACTTCCGCGTATTTCTCCGGCGCCTTCTCATTGTAACGGTCGAAATCGCAGAAATAGACGATGGGCTTGTCACTGGTCATCGTGGGTTCCACAGACAGTTTTTCCGCGGGTTTCGCACGGCTGGCCTTCGATTTGGATTCCTCCTGAATGTCCGCCATCAAGAGCTTAAGCGCATCGAAATAATCACCCTCAATGACTTTGCAGGATCCCAGAATATCCACTGAGAAGGGAAGATCATAATTGGGGACGGCATTGCCGCGCTCATCGATGGGAGCGTCAGCGGTCCAGCGTATACCGGTATACTTCTCGCCGGTTGGCCGGATGTCGCGGGTATAGGCGTAGCTTTTCGCTTCCTTCGCGTAGGCCATACCGCTCTCAAAGACC
>CAMKDB010000058.1 GCA_946411155.1 uncultured Faecalibacterium sp. | reverse complement strand
CGCACCAGTTTTAAAGAAGCCCGGACATCGTTTTTTGTCCGGGCTTCTTTTTTTATCTCTGAATCAGGCAAATGCCCCAAACTCCCGCAGGAACTGTTCGACCAGTTCTCCTGCATTTCCTTCGATTTGGGTGGTATACAGTTCCTCTCCCTTTGCCCAGTGCACGTTGTTCCTTACGAACCAGTTCCGTTGTGTAGGGGTGATGTCGGGATAACCGGAACTCACCAGATACGGAACCGCGCCGGTCTTCGGATCGCCGATATAACGGTAGACCAGCAGGTTTTCCGGCGTCCATTTGGATTCCACCGTATGGGGTTCTTCTTTAGTCTGGGTGAAATAGAAGATGATCTGATCAGCCCTGTCATACAGGTAGACATGTCTGCTGTCGACAACGCCTGCCATGCTTCCTTCGTTATACTCGATCATTGCAAGATCGAAAACATAATCCCTGAGGGTATCCGCATTCAAATCGAGCCAGCGGTCTTTTGTCGGACCCTGCGCGCCATCCGCGACTCTCAGACTGTTAACTACCTTTTTGAAATCACGGTCGGCGGAATTGGCGCTTCCTACGCGCTCATAGGTCAGGCACAGGAACGACCCGTCCGCGGGATCCTTGAACAGAAGGATCCGTCCATTGGCGTTTCGTCCCGGAACAGCGCCTGAATAAGTCAGTTCAACGGCATCCTGGTCCAGAATGCGGGTATCCTTAATCGAGTAGTCGGTCACTGTGAGAGACCAGCTTTCTTTCAATTCTGCCCATAATTCTTCCGCACGCGCCGCAAGAGTCTTTCCCTCAGTCCGATCCAGAACCGTATAGCAGACACGGGAATAGTTCATCCTGTCACTGCTGTCCAAAAAGAAATCCTTATAAAAGGAGAAAACGCCGCCGATCTGCCATTTGCCGGGCACATCGAACAGAAGAGACCCCAACTGAGCCGTCCTCTTTTCAGGAAGATCCGTACTGTACGGATTCACCAGTTCATGTCTGGTCGCCAGATAAACGATCCCTCCCATAACAACCGATATAAGAAGAATCATGCCAATTACAACACGAGGATCCCGGACCAGTCTGTCCAGGGCAGTCTCCTTCTTCTTATTGCTGACCTTTGCTTTCGATTTTGCCATTTTCAGCCGCCTCGTTTTCCCACAATAATAATCTCATTCCGCATCCAGCACATAAGTTACCAGATTATGGCCTTTCACCGCGTTCATGGCGAAGCGGAAGTACTGGACCTTCCCCGCCGCCTCGGCACGGTATTCCCTCAGTTTCCTTCCCCAGAAATCCTCCGTATGCCCCAGCAGGTCGCCGGGCTTCAGCCGCTGTCCCAGTTCAACCGCAGGGAACCACAGGCCGTTCTCTCCGGCAGAAAGATAGACCGCCCGATCGTAGACGTTCTTTTCGCATACCGGTTCCGGCATCCCGTCTGTCATGCCGAGTCCTCTCAGAATCAGACAGAGGTCCCTGTAATAGGCGTCAGACCATTCTTTCCTGTTGAGTCCGCCGTAGCCCCGCTCCAGCAATAAGGAAGGGATACCCATGACGTTTCCCGCGTATCCGACTTCGCCTGACACGGATCTGGAGATGATGCAGTCGGGGATATCCGCATAAGAAGCGATCTCCAGCGATGCCGCACGCACTTTTTCGTCCACTCCCGGAAAAAACAGGCATGGGGCAAGCTTCTCGTTCATACCGCCGCCGTGGAGATCCAGCAGTGCATCCGCATGCGGAAAAACTTCCCGCACGAAGAATGCCGCGATCCGCCCAGAAACGGAATTCTCCCCGCCGGGGTAGCATCCGTTCAGGTTGCCGTGGTCTTCCGGGATATAGGCATTGAGTCCCTCGTAGAATCCCGTTACATTGACCAGATGGAAAAGGATCAGATTTCCGCTAAGGCAACCCGGATCCGTCTCTTCTGCCAGACGGATGACGGCTGGCGTACCGGCGTATTCTCCGCTGTGGATCTGTGCGGTGACTACCAGAGTCTTTCCCGGTTTTGCTCCGCAGATCAAAGTTACGGGCATAGGATACCCTTCCGGTCCCAGCTCGCACTGCAGGGCTTTTCCTGCTTCGACTCTCTTACCACAGATCTCAAGCATAGTTATCTCTCTCCATTTATACAGATAAAATCCGAACGGACCCGTTCCAGAGCGGCGAACAGGTCTTTTTCGATCGAATAGGCTCGCGCCTCATCCGCTTCTGTCGGTTCATTGACCGACGGCACCATGATGACATCGCAGCCTGCAGCTGAAGCAGCTGCCACGCCATAGCCGGTGTCCTCCAGAACCAATACATCTTCCGGCCGGAGTTCAAGGGCATTCAGCACCTTGAGATAGATCTCCGGATCCGGCTTTCTCTTCACGACCTCGTTGCCGCAGAGGATATACTCGAACCGGTCATAAACGCCCATCTTCTTCAGGCGATGCTCAGTCAGTTCACGGCTCGTGGTAGTCGCCACAGCTACGCGGTATCCCTGATCGTCCAGATCATCCAGCAATTCAGGCACCCCCGGCATTAGGGCAAGGCTGTCATCGACCATCTTCATTCCGACTTTCCGGACATCCTCCAGAAGGATTTGCCTCATCTGATCCGTCAGATCGGGCAGTTCCCTTTCCAGCATGCGTTCGATGTCGTTGCCCGTCGTACCGACTGCTTTATGAAACAGATATCCGAATTCCGATACCCCATTCTCCTCAGCGACGACATTCCAGCACTCCAGCCAGGTGAATTCCGTATTGAGCAGCAGACCGTCAACGTCGAATATCACAGCTTTCTTCCTAATCATAAATCATTCCTTTATGCGGGTACAGTTCCCGTTACAAGAAACACCTGCATGTGTTTCCACATGCAGGCAGGTTCTCATCGCAAGGGAAAAGGGATTAATAATCGAATTTCCACATGTATTTTCTCCAGCTCAGCGGATGCTGACGACGGTCTGCGAGCAGATCGTTGTACACGCCCAGGACACCGTCATAGAAGCCCTGATCGTAATAGGTGGAGACTTCTCCGAGATCGCACATGCCGTAGTCGGCGCCGTCGATCACGGTGCAGTGGCGGTTAAATTTCTCGAGGAAGCGAAGCGCTCTGTCGTCGACTTCGCGGGTCTTTCCCGTGCTCTTCAGGAACAGATACGCTGTCTCGGGTTCGGTGATCTCGAACGGTCCGTTGAAGAACTCGTCCGGATGGATGACACAGGAGTTGATCCACTGCATCTCCATGAAGATGCAGATGGACTCGCCGTGTGCGGCGCCCCATGCGGTGCCGGAGCCGAGGGTGTAGATAATCTCATCTTTATAGTATTCCATGGAGAACTTGACCGCCTCGGGAACGATCGCCTTGACGGCCTTGGGCAGGAGTTCATTCATCTTTGCCATGCCTTCAACCATCTTCTCATAGACAGCATCGTTGCCTTCCAGCTGATGTACCAGCTCATAAGCGATCTTCAGAGCGGTTGCGCCTTTGCCTTCTTCAAACAGTGCGCCGTTGTCGCCGACATCCTTGAAGGAAATGGTGTAATCACAGGTCTTCTTCAGAGGGGTCTCATCCTCACCGAACTGAAGGCCAACGACTGTTGCACCAAGTTCTTTTGCCTTTGCGGCTGCTGCTACGGTCTGTTTTGTAGTACCGCGGCGGGAAGCACAGACGACCAGTGTGTTCTTTCCAACACCCTTGGGAGGATCATTGGTAAACTCATGCGCGTTGCAATAGAACGCGGCCAGATTTTCCGCCTCACGTGTAACGAAATAATACGGTGCATGGAAGCACACCAGAGAACCGCCACAGCCCACGAAAGCTATGTTCTTGACCTCTGTTTTCGCCAACACTTCAGCGACCATTTTCTTGACGTCAAACATCGATTTACTCCTTTGTTTGTTTCTGTAAAGTTGATAACGGCCTTACATAGTCATTATATATCGTATTATTATTTCGTTTCAACCCAAAACTTCTACATCTGCCCAGATTCTTTCAGATAACTCTCAAAGAAACGGAGTCCCTTCTCAAATGCCTCATCCGCGCAGTTGATGTACTGGAAGCCCCAGAGCTCAGGAGTGATGCCCCCCTGATAGTTGTATTTGTCCAGGATTGCAAACCATTCCTTAATCGGGATGTCACCGGTTCCAATGACCTTGCAGTGTTCGCCGTTTTTCACGTCGTTGCAATGGATATGATACAGATCTTCTCCAAGCAGTTTTACTGTCTCCTCGAAGTCCTCCACCATCCAGCTTGCGCCGAAATCGATCATTCCGGTCAGGTTAGGCATCCCCAGTTCCCGGATCGTTGCCTTGATGGCAGCGCCGTCGCGGACCGTGGAGGTCACGTCGGATTCCAGGATGACCTTCATGCCCAGACGCTGCGCATGGGTGCATACCCGGTACAGTCCGTCCATGACGCGGCCCTTGAAATTGGCTTCCTCCGCCTCTTCAGCGGTAACAAAGCCTCCCATGATCTGCAGCGCCTTCGCACCGAGTTCATAACCCTGCTCCAGCGCGCGTTCGTAATAGCGCATGGAACGTTCACGTGCGAAAGGATCCTCGGTCGCCATGGTCACGGGATACAGGCACTGCTCTGCGGTGATGATCATCACCTCGAGATTGCCGCGGTCCAACTGGCGGCGGATCTCTCTGGCTTCACCCGGTGTATAATCGTCAACATACATATGGGGCGAAGCCGCATAAAACTCGATCTTATGGAGATCAAAACGATTCATCGAATCGATGAAGTAGGAAAGCGGATGGCGGGTATAGTGGAAATTGCATCCGTAAAATTGTTCTCTTTTCACTTTCGTCCCTCCTTATTCCGCTCTGCTTCTCAGGTATTCCAGACTCTGGCGCATGGCCTCTTCACACCAGCTGTTGTAGCGGGTGCCCCAAAGCTCAGGAGTCAGCGTTCCGGTATATCCGTATCTGCCCATAATCTCCAGATCCTTTTCCAGCGGCAGTTCCCCCGTTCCCGGAATCAGGCAGTGCTGTGGTCCGATGGCATCGATGAAATGCATGTGTTTGACATGACTGCCCATCTTCTTCAGAACTTCCTCAAAATCCTCACCGGATCCCATAAGTCCGTTCGTATCGATCAGTGCTTCCAGATTGGGGCTGCCAATGATATTCATCACACGTTCGACGTCTGCCATGCTTTTAACAGATGTAGTAGGATCGGATTCCAAAACGATGGTAACCCCGACCTTCTCTGCGTGCCGGACGATGCGGTACATCGCATCAACGGTACGCTGGAAATCCTCTTCCGGATCGTCTCCGATATATCCGCCGCCTGTGACCATCTGCATATAGGGAGCGCCAAGAACAGATGCCACGTCCAATGCGCGTTCATAGTACTCCAGAGAACGTTCCCTCACGCGGTAATCGTTGATTGCAGTGGATACGGGATAATTGCACTGCTCAGCAGTAAAGACACAGACCTCCAGTCCGTTTTCCTTCAGCTGTCTGGCAATGGACCATGCCCTCTGCGGAGTCACATCATACAAATAGCAATGCGGTGCAATGCCGTAGAATTCAACCCTGGTCACGTCCAGTCTCTTCATCGATTCCAGCCAGTAACTTAGTCTGTGATCTGAATAAGAGAAGTTCGTGCCAAGGATCTGCTCTTTTTTGATCTTTGCCATTTGTGACCTCCTGTTTTTATCCTTAACTCAGTAGTCGAACCGATGCATGTATCTGCGTTCCGGAATCGGATGCATTTTTGCGGCAGCGATCGCGGATGCCAGCGCCATAGAAAGCACCCCGTTGATGATACCCGAGAAATACTCCTCAACTTCCGGAGCAATGATGCTGACACCAAGCTCTCGCGCGTCGACCTGAGTCACGCGGCCGGAGTGCTTCTGCAGGAACCGCAGTGCACGTTCATCCATCGGTCTGGTCTTGCCTTCCGACATGAAAATGACATAAGGCGTATCAAAATCCACACATTCGAACGGTCCGTGGAACAGTTCCCCGGAGTTGATGCAGAAACTGTTGATCCACTCCATCTCCATGAACATGCAGATGCTCTCGATATAAGCCTGACCGAGAGACGGACCGGTTCCCATTGTGTAGATGATGGGATCGTCCTTGTGAGCCTCACCGAAGCGTTTTGCCCTCAGACGCACCTTTCTGCCGATTTTCCTGCAGGTCTCGTCGAGTTTGTTGAATCCGTCGACTGCCTTGTCATAGAATTCATATCCGTCATAAAGTCTCAGCAGTTCAAAGCCGAAACGCAGACAGAGTGCCTCTCCGCCGGTCTCCGCATCCACGACACCGTCCGCATCCGCAGCGTCATTGCCCTGAGATCCGTAGATCCAGCTGTAATCGCCGTAACCCACCAGCGGAGAATCCTTGGTCACGGTAAGTACTACGGTCGTCGCACCGAGTTCACGTGCTTTTTTTGCCGCTTCGATCGTTTCCGGCGTGCCGGACAGAGACATGGCGACTACTACCGCGTTTTTATTCACACGTACAGGTGTCGCGTAGACGAATTCGTTCGCAGTCATGAACTGCGCATCCACTGTGCGGGATTCGGTGCGCAGCAGATAATATGCACTGTAGAATGCAGCAAGCGATCCACCGCAGGCGACGAAGAACACATCCTTCACGCCGCCCTTTTCTTTCATGGCATCATAGATCGCTTCCGCAGTTGCCTTTACGTCGGCTCCTCTTGTAGCTTTTAACATTATCCTGTTCTCCTTTCTGCACCGGATCAATACTCTTCCTTGAACATGTATTTACGCCAAAGGAACGGGTGCTTCTTGGCTTCCGCAAGTTTGGTCATGTAGGTACGTCCGACTCCTCCCAGAACCATTGGCTCAAGATACTCTTCGACTGCGCCGAACACTTTCGTACCGTATTCTTCCGCGTCGATGATCTCCACCTCTTTGCAATACTTGCTCAGAAAACGAAGCGCACGTTCATCCAGCGCTCTGGTCCTGCCCCCGCTGACATAAACCAGGAACGGGACATGCTCATCGGTAATCTCAAACGGACCATGGAAAAATTCTCCGCTGTGAATGGAGTTGGAGTGGACCCATTCCATTTCCATTAAATGGCAGATCGACGTGGTATACGCCACATTGAAATTGGCTCCGCTGCCCATTGTATAACAAATAAAATCGTCCTTGTGATCTCCTGCCCAGATTTCCGCTTTCTTTTCAGCATCTGCACGGGCTTTTTCAGTTACCGCATCCAGTTTTTCAAACCCATCTGTCGCTGCCTGATACAGACCGTACCCGTCAAACGCATGTAGGATCTCGAAACCGAGCCGGACAGCAAGACCCTGGCCGCCCAGAGAAACCAGAGCCGGATCCTGCACAAAATGAAAATCACTGTGTTCCGAAAGAGGACATTCTTCTTTCAGGGAAATCGTGACGACATATGCTCCGCATTCTTTCGCTTTCTTTGCCGCTGCTGCCGTTTCCGGTGTGCCGCCTGCCGCGGACATAGCCACCACCAGTGATGTCGAATCGCATGCCCTCGGTGTCGCGAGTGCGAATTCATTTGCTGTTATATTTTCCGAATGGAAGGATTTACCCTCCGCATTCAGCAGATAATACATCGGGAAAAGGCCTGCTTTGGATCCGCCGCACGCAACCGTGTAGACGTGCCGCAATCCGCCCTGGCCAAAGAATTTCAGTATTTCCTCAGACGCTTCCCTGATTGAGGAAACAGAGGCGTTTCGTACGATCTTTGCCATATCTACCTCCAGACAAGATAATCCTAACTTAGTAGAGACATCAGAATTGGAAAAAAGAAAACGTATTATATCGTTATATAAGCGACTAAAAAAAATAAAAGTGAAAAACTGAAAGATTCGTCCGCTCCGGACTCTTTTCCGGAAGAATGCGCCGGGATGTTTTCCCGGCGCATTCCGGAACTAATTAATCAATTAACTCAGAAGTAACTGATTATTTGCCGAACTTGGACCAGTCGGTGACCGGCTCGCTCCAAATGCTGTCTTCGAAAGTGTCTGCATTGTCAGGAGTTAGCATGCCGTTCTCCATCCAGACGATCTCATCCGGTGTGGCCTTCTCGTAGCCGTTCTCGAGGATCTCGTGCAGAGCCTCAACACAGACGCCGCCCATGACACCGGGATACAGCGCGACGGAAGCGATCAGGTTGCAATCCTTGCCATCCTTCTTCATAATCTCGACCTGCTCCGCAGTTGCGTCATATCCGCAGATCTTGATATCCTGACGGCCAGCTTCCTGGCAGCCATAATAACAACCGATTGCAGCGTCGCCGAAGTAGGTGAAAACGCCCTTGATTTCGGGGTTGGAGAGGATCCAGTCCTGAACCCATGCCTGATAGGAGGCACGTCCGCCCTCAGAGGGACGGCTGGTGAGGAGCTTCAGGTTCGGATATTTCTCAGCAGCAGCGCGCAGACCGTTGTTACGATATACGCCGGAGCCGATGCCAGGGTTCTCCTGAACATAAAGGATGGTTGCATCCTCGCCACATGCTTTTACCAGAGTCTCAAGACCATCAGCACCGCCCTGGGTGTCGTTGTTCTTGACAGAAGCGTTGGCGTTGGACGTGCCGTCCGCCTGCATGATCAGGCAGTCGAAGTCGACCACGATGATACCTGCATCCTGTGCTTCCTTGACGATAGCACCCTGAGAGGTGCCGTCGCAAGCCTGAAGGATAATAGCGTCATACCCCTGGACGATGCAGTCCTGAAGGATGTTGTTCTGAAGGTCAGTCTCGCCGTTGCAGTCGAAGTCGTTGACCTCATAACCATAGTAGGCACAAGCTGCGCGGATTCCGTTCAGAACGGTCTGTGCCCACTCTTCCGGCGGATACTGCGGAACTGCAGCAACGCGGATCTTCTTCTCACTTCCGCCATCGGTCGGAGCCGGTGCGGGTTCGCTGCCGCCGTCAGTCGGGGCGGGTGCGGGCGCAGGCTCGCTACCACAGGCAGCCAGAGAGAAGGTGAGAACAAGAATAAGAATCAGTGCGAATAATTTTTTCATGTTTTCCCTCCATGTGTATTATATTCTTCCCTTCCGGGAACAATTACAGAATTATTCTCTCGCGAGAGAAGCGGTCTTCTTATTGATCCACTGTGCATAGAACACGGAGAGGATCAGCATGACGCCGCGGAAAATGTACTGGTAGTTGGTGGAAAGGCCCATCATGTTCATACCGTTGGTCAGCATGGCCATCATCAGAGAACCGAATACCATGCCAACGACAGAACCTTCACCGCCTTCGAGCGGAACACCGCCCATGGCACAGGCGGAGATCGCAACCGTGGAATAACCGTTCATTGCTGTAGGCTGAGCGGAGTTCGTACGGGCGGAAAGCAGGATTCCTGCAAGAGCGGCGATGATGCCGCAGATAATGTAGCAGAACAGCGTGATGCGTTTGACATTGATACCGGACTGATATGCAGCCTGAGCATTGCCGCCGACCGCGAAGACCTTGCGTCCGAATGTGGTCTTGTTGAGGATAAATGCTGTTACCAGGAAGAAGCATGCCAGGAAGTAGATCTGGATGTTGATCCCGAACACCTTTGTCAGTGCCAGAGAGAGGAATCTCTCATCCAACTGAGAAATCGGCATATTGTTGGTTACGATGTAGGTCATGCCGCGCAGCGCGGTCTGGGTACCCAGTGTGACGATAAAGGCGGGAATCGTGGTATAGGCAATCAGTACGCCGTTCAGAAGACCGCAAAGCGCGCCGACTATGACGCCGATCAGGATAGCCAGGACCGGATGAGTCTGGAACTTAAGAATTCCGGGGTTTGCGGCAGACACCAGTTCGCAGGTGATCGCACCGCAGAGAGCACCGACAGACTCAATACCCATATCGGTGTTTCCCGCAATCTGCGGGAATGACAGCGCGCAGGCGATGATTCCGAAAACGACCATCTGTCTGCCGACGTTCAGGATGTTCGCCTTGCTGAGGAACAACGGGTTGACGAGATAAACGATCGTACCGAAAGTAAGGATCAGGACGATAATACCCGTCAGGTTAATATACTGGGACTGTGCCAGTTTCTTCATGAAAGAAGAGCTCTTTTTCGTTTCCACAGTTCTATTTTCCTTTCTCCGAATTTACGGATCGATTAAACACAGAGAGCCATGATATTCTCTTCTGTCGCTTCCTTTGCAGACATCTCGCCCACCTGATCGCCTTCGCGCATGACGATGATGCGGTCGCTGATCGCGATCAGTTCAGGAAGCTCGGAGGAGACCATCACAATGGCAACGCCCTGACAGGCAAGATCATCGATGATTCGATAAATCTCTGCCTTTGCGCCAACGTCGACGCCGCGGGTAGGCTCATCCAGAAACAATACTTTGGGTTTGGAAGCCAGACATCTGGCGATAACGACTTTCTGCTGGTTACCACCGGAAAGTGCCATTGCTTTCGTATCCCCGTTCTTGGCTTTGATCTGGAGTTTATCCATAAACTCCTGTGCCGTCGCCCTCTCCGTCTTCGCATCTGCGAGACCGTGACGGCTGGTCTGGTCAAGGATACCGAGGCTGATATTTTTGAGAATGGCGTGTTTCAGGATCAGACCATAGTCTTTCCGGTTTTCAGACACCAGGGAGATTCCGTGCTTGATCGCCTCTTCCGGACTATTGCAGTGAATCTTCTCCCCTTCCAGTTCGACCTCACCTTCATACGGATCGATCCCGAAGATTGCCTGAAGGATCTCAGTCCTTCCTGCACCGATCAGTCCGCCGAATCCAAGGACTTCACCGGCACGGACATCAAAATTCACACCATGAACTCTGTTGTTCTTGAGATCCCGAACTTTCAGAACGACCTCGCCGGGGACATTGTGTTTCTCACCGAACTGGTCTTCGATCTGGCGGCCAACCATCATGGAAATGATGTCCTTTTCCGTCAGTTCACTGACGATGCCTGTACCTGAGTTATGCCCGTCCCGCAGGACCGCGACTCTCTCTCCGACGGCATATATGTCCGCCATTCTGTGAGAGATGAAGATAATCGATACACCTTTCTTCTGAAGGTCCTTAATAATGCCGTACAGAGTCTGGCATTCATCGATGGTCAGCGCAGCGGTAGGCTCGTCGAAGACGATAACGGAAGAATCATAGGACAGCGCTTTCAGGATCTCAATCAGCTGGCACTGCGCAATGCTGAACTGACGCACCTTAGCTTTGGGATCAAAATGGATATTGATCCTGTCCATCAGCTCCTCCGCATCCTTATAAAGCTGGTCATAGTCGACAAGACCATGCTTCGTGGGCAACCTTCCGGCAAAAATGTTTTCCGCGACGGTTAATTTCCCCATCTGCACCAGTTCCTGGTGAACGATGCTGATGCCTCTGGCAAAAGCGTCAGACGGGTTCTTGATGATTACCGGCTCTCCGTGGAGAATGATCTCTCCGGAAGTCGGCTGAATGACGCCTGTCAGAACGTTCATCAGGGTGGATTTTCCAGCTCCGTTCTCACCGACGAGGCACAGCACTTCACCCTTGTAAAGTGTCAGGTCAACGTCCGTAAGGGCATGGACACCACCGAAGTTCTTCGTGACGTGATTCATCTGAAGAACGACTTCACTCATCTCACATTTCCCTTCATATTTCATTTGATAACGTCAGATAACGCCACAATCGGACTGTATACGTTATAAAACATTATACTCACAGAATCATTATGACCAAAATGGACACATCATTCAAGTGCTCCGCAATAAGTTTGTGCAGTTCGCACAATCAGCAGTAATACACAATCGGTCATTGATAAAAATCATTACTTTTTGGTTACAGATAAGAAAGCAATCAAAACCACTAGTGAACTAGTGGTTTGCACAGACCCTATAAGGGTTAACAC
>CAMKDB010000057.1 GCA_946411155.1 uncultured Faecalibacterium sp. | reverse complement strand
TATCCCAGCAGTTACAAATCGGGCGTCAACGAGGCGAACCGGACGCTCCGGGATATGGAAAAGGAGGGCATGTAGGATGGCTTTCAGAAAAAGCAATGTTCCGGGTGAAGACATCCGGCGTGCCATGGAGATGCCGGAGAAGCGGCGTCAGCTGATTGCGCAGACGCCTGCGGATCCGCTGCCGGAAACTTATGCGGTCAATGAACTGGCAAAATCGCTTCATCCCGGATTTGTGAAGGCGGAGCTGGTCTCCAGAGAACCTGCCGGCACGGACTCCTGCAGGTTCACGTTCCGGTCTCTGAGAGGGGACGGGAGATTCCCGTATTTCCGGGCCGGACAGTTCATCACGCTTTCCACAAGAGTCCGCGAATCCTTCATCACCAGACCGTATTCCATTGCGTCATCTCCGGAAGAGGCACTGGAAGGACATCTGGAAGTGATCATCCAGAGAAAAGGGATCTTCTCCTCGTACCTGATTGATGAGGCGAAGACCGGCGATGTGCTCATTATGGGAGAACCGTCCGGTGATTTCTGCCACGATGATCTGAGGGACTGTGACCACATCCTCGCCGTTGCCGGCGGGAGCGGGATCACGCCGTTCCTTTCCATGATGAAAGCGATCCGGGAAGGCAGTGAAAACTTCAGACTGACGCTGCTGTATGGCGTAAGGACGAGGAAACAGATGCTCTTCAATCCCGAAGAGTTCAGGGATGATCGGATCCGGATCGAGGTCGTGCTGTCGGAAGAAGAAGCGGAAGGCTACCGCCACGGATTCATCAGCTCGGAGATCCTGAAGGAATATGCCGGCGGAGACACCAGCGTGTTCCTGTGCGGACCGGACGTCATGTACCATTTCGTGCGCGGAGAACTGGAGCGTATCGGGTTCCCTCAGGAACGGATCCGTCAGGAACGGAACTCCGTCGGAGATCGCGCTGTCGGTGAGGATGAAATCTATCGGCTGACGGTGCGGATCCGGGACGATGTCAAGACCGTCGATGCGAGAAGCAGCGAGACGGTCGTCACGGCGCTGGAACGGGCGGGGATCCCCGCCGTCGTCCGCTGCCGGAACGGCGTCTGCGGATTCTGCCACAGCCGTGTCGTCCGCGGTTCCTATTATGTTGCTCCGGAGAACGATTTCCGCCGTGCCGCGGACCGCAAATTCAACTATATCCATCCGTGTTCCACATATCCGTTGTCGGACCTGGAGATCGAGATCCCGGTCTTTGACGCCTGAAGGAGGAGGTCATGACTCTATTTATCATCGTTTATATGCTGGCACTGTGCTGTTATCTGTACACCAGGAATGCTGAAAACAAACGCATGCGGGCGCTGAATAAGTACCTTATGGCGACTATGTACCTGGTTTGGGCGATCTACTGGTTCTTCCGGAAATACACATTTGCCAGTTATCATCCGCTGCTGATAGCGGCGCTGATCTTCGCCTGGCTGGGCGATGTATTTCTGGTCTTTGATTTCGGAAGAGGCGGGGATTTTTTCCTCGCCGGGAATGTCTGCTTCATTCTCTATGAGCAGATTGTGATGGTGGATCACGGAAAGACTTTCGGTGATTTTGCGTGGACTTTCATCGTTGTGGCGCTGATGCTTGCTGTATTTATCTTCCTGTGTGGGAAGTACCCGGAACGGTTCAAACTGGGAAAGATGAGATGGCCGATGACGTTCTATCTCTCATCGATCTTCATGCACGGAATAACCGGCCTGGCGATGGCGCTGCTGCTGCCCGGGACCAGTTATGTGATGATGGGGATTGGCTCACTGCTGTTCATGATCTCTGACATGATCCTGACGACATATAAGTTCGTGCTGGGACAGGAAAAATGGCTCGTCCGCGCCAACAGCCTGACATATTTCACAGGTCTTCTGCTGATCGTGCTCGCAATGAGCCTTGTCTGACAGAGATCAGATGATAAGACGGAAGAGGGATCCTGCAGCTGGTACCGCGGGATCCCCTGCTGTTTTCTTATGACCAGTTGACGGAAGTGCCCGGGAGATATCATCAGTTCATTCCTGCAGCGGTTCTGTTTACACCCGCTGCTGTGACGGCGGACTCTGCGGCAAGATAATGCATAGGCCCTGAAAAGTGTATAATAAAACCAGAAACAACAGATAAGAGACAATATACAGGAGGAAACGCAATGGAAGAACGGAAAGGCCTGAAGCTGGGGTTCGGACTCATGCGGCTGCCCAGACTGGCGGACGGAAGCATCGATCTGGAACAGACGGCAAAGATGGTGGATCTTTTCATGGAGGCGGGCGGTACCTATTTTGATACGGCGTATGCCTATAACGGATCGGAGGAAGCGGCGCGGAAGACGCTTGTGGAGCGCTATCCCAGAGATTCTTTCACGCTGGCGACAAAACTGATCGTCACGGCGGGAGACACCTCCGAGGAAAAGGCGAAGAAGGAATTCGAGACAAGCCTGGAACGCACCGGAGCCGGTTATTTCGATTACTATCTGCTCCATGCGCTGCAGAGATCCAGTTACAAAAAATACGATGAATTCCACATCTGGGATTATGTGAAAGAGCTGAAGGAGAAGGGACTGATCAGGCATTACGGATTCTCTTTCCATGCGGATCCGGACCTGCTCGAGGAACTGCTGACAGCGCATCCCGACGTGGACTTCGTTCAGCTTCAGATCAACTACGCGGACTGGGAAAACCCCGGGGTCAGTGCGAAAAGGAACTGGGAGATCTGTAAAGCTCACGGTAAACCGGTGACCGTGATGGAACCGGTCAAGGGCGGCATCCTCGCCGATCCCATCGACAGTGTGAAAGCGGTCTTCGACGCGGAAAACACCGGGATGTCCTACGCCTCCTGGGCAATCCGGTTCGTGGCGAGCAAGGAGAATCTGCTGGCTGTGCTCAGCGGTATGAGCAGCGTCGAGCAGATGGAGGACAACCTCAGTTTCATGAGGGATTTCAGACCGCTGAACGAGCACGAGGAAGAAGTGATCCGGAAAGCGCAGAAAGCGCTGGATGAGAACAGAGATATTCCATGTACCCGCTGCAGATACTGCACGAAGGGCTGTCCCATGGGCATTCCGATCCCGGACATCTTTACAGTATGGAACAGGAAGGAAAGAAGCCCGGAATTCCGTACGAAGAGGGAATATACCATCGTAACGGTCGGAAAGGGAAAAGCCAGCGATTGCATCCAGTGCGGACAGTGCGAGGGCGCCTGCCCGCAGCATCTCCCCATCATCGAACTGCTGGAGAAATGCCGGGTCATGGAAGACTGATCACCGTTTGGTCAGGGAAGGAACCGCAGGATGGGGAAAATGGTAGATGTCGTGTGCGCGGTGATCGTGCATGACGGAATGGTCTTTGCAACACAGCGCGGATACGGAGATTATAAGGATTGGTGGGAATTCCCCGGCGGAAAAGTGGAAGCCGGAGAATCTCCTGAAGATGCCCTGAAAAGAGAGATCCGGGAAGAACTGGAAACTGAGATCCTGGTGGAGAGGTATCTCGATACCGTAGAGTACGATTATCCGTCTTTCCATCTGTCCATGCGCTGCTATCTCTGCAGCATCCTGTCCGGGAATCTCCACCTTGTGGAGCATGAAGCGGCAAGGTGGGTGTCCGAAGCAGAACTGGATGAAGTTCCCTGGCTGCCCGCGGACCGTGCGTTGCTCCCGTCGGTCCTGACCTGCCTGAAGAAATAATTCATTGATAACATAACGCATACGATGAACTCACCGGGTTAAGGAGGAACAGAATGGTTAAAAAGGTCATACTCGATGTCGACACCGGATCGGATGACGCCGTCGCATTGATGACGGCTGTGCTGCATGAGGGTGTGGAACTGGTTGCGGCGTGCTCCGTTGCGGGAAACAAGGATATTGAAAAAACGACAGAGAATACACTCCGGGTCATGGAAGCGCTGAATGCGGACGTTCCGGTATACCGCGGATGCGCGGAGCCGATGGTCAAGTTTCTCTGCCAGAACCGGATCCCGCTGCCGGAGTACAAACCCATCATGGTCGACGGCAAACTGCTGGAGATGCACTCGGATTATCTGGACATCCCCGCTTCCACCCGGAAGCCGGAAGCGCTTTCCGCACCGATGTTCTATCTGGATTATCTCAGAAATGCAACGGAACCCGTAACGATCATCGCGGTCGGTCCGCTGACAAACCTTGCTGTCGCGTTGACGATGGATCCGGATGTTTTCAAACACAATGTCGAGGAGATCGTCATCATGGGCGGCGGTGTGACGATCACGAACGCCTCTCCCAGCGCTGAATTCAACATCTGGTATGATCCGGAAGCTGCAGAGAAGGTCGTTCAGTGCGGTGCGAAGATTACCTTCGTCCCGCTGGACGCCACCCACCGTGCGGTGATCACGAAAGACGACTGTGTAACATTCAGGGAACTGGGAACTTTTGCGGGCGATTTTGCCGCTGATCTGTGCGAACAGCGGATCGCGATGCACTCCGCCACGCAGCCGCTGTATATCCCGGATTCCGCCGCGGTCCATGATGCGCTGGCGGTCTCCTACGTGATCGATCCTTCCGTATTGAAGGACGTACGGCACGTATGCCTGCATGTCGGCCTGGGGGATTTTGGCGAAGGGCAGACCATCGTGGACCCCAGATATTTCACCGGAGAGAAGAACTGCTGGTTCGCATTCGACGGGGACAGATTCCGGTTCGTGGAGATTCTCTGCGAGGCGTTCCGGAAGAAATAAACGGAAACAAAAATGAAAGCCGCGGCATGCCCTGCCGCGGCTTTCTTCATCGTTTCGGAATAATATCAGATTTCTTTCAGGACCGTATTCCAGAACTCTTCGATCTCCTCATAGGTCTTGAAACACGCCATGAACATGTAATCACCCATATCGACGGCAAGCGCAGGATCGACTCGGTCACTTTCCACGATATGATCCGCATATCGTTGCAGGACTTCCTCTGTGCTGAGCGCATATTTGCGATTATCCCTGCGTCCGATGAAAACGCAGAACTGTCTGGTTTCACAGAGCTTGTCCGTGCGGTCAAAAGCAATCATGTCAGCCCAGATCTTGTAGACATCCGTACCGTGCGCATAATTCATCATGGACGGAGAGATGCCGCCGCTGGGGCGCATGTTGACTTCCAGCGCGACAATATCGCCCTTTTTGCCGATGTGCTGATCTTTGTTGAGACTGAAAAACTCAAAGTGGACGAAACGGCTTCGTACGCCGAATGCTTTCAGCGTAGCGCGTCCCTTCATGCGGAGTTCCTCAGGAAGGCTGTCCCGCATATACAGGACGCAGTTGCCGCCTTCATTGACGACATCCATCAGGTTGACCGGGGTGACGTTGCTGTTTTCGAAGAGAGGAACGCCCGCGCTGTTGACAATGGCATCATAGGAGGTCACGGTTGCGTCGATGTACTCTTCCATGATGTAGAGGGTATCGTCCTTGGTCCGGAAGAAGTCTTCCAGGCCGGTCTCATCGGAGATGCGGTAGGTGCGCGTCGCACCGACGCCGTTGTCCGGCTTAACGATGACCGGATAACCGACTTCGTTGATGAAAGCTTCACAGTTTTCCTTATTATCCACCAGGTGGTGACGAGCGACCGGGATTCCTGCGAGGGTGTAGCGCTCCTTCATTTTCGACTTGAATTTGACGGTGGGCATGTCTTCGGGCTGGAAGCCGGTGCGGATGTTGAAATCTTTCCGGAGATTGGCGTCGCGTTCGAGCCAGTATTCGTTGTTGGATTCAAGCCAGTCGATTCTGCCGTATTTATGAATGAAGAATGCGACGGCACGGTACACTTCGTCGTAGTTCTCCAGGGAACTGACCTTGTAGTATTCGTTCAGGGAACCTTTCAGCTGATCCGTGAGATTGTCATAGGGGCAGTCGCCGATACCGAGGACGTTCAGGCCGTTCTCCTTGAGACGGTTGCAGAAGATCCAGTAGTTGTCGGGAAAGTTCGGGGATAGGAATACGAAGTTTTTCATGGGAGTTACCTCTCAGCTTTGATAATGCAGTTGGATTTATAATTCGTAGAACAGGGTACGGATGAAGAAAGGAACGGATTTCTGCCACGTGATCTCGGAATGGATTCCGCCCGGAACGATCCGGCTGTCGAGCATCACGCCCTTACGAATCAGAAGCGCGGTCATGAATGCGTAGACCTCCCAGTCGCGCTTGTCGCGCAGCTCCTCTGTCCCGCAGTCCATGTACAGGACGGTTTTTCCGATCTCACTGTTCTGGATCATGGAGCCGGAAGCTTCCGGATCAAATCCAAAAGCAGGAGACAGCGCCGCACCGCGGGAGAAGATATCGTTGTATTCGAGCAGAGCGTAGACTGTCATCAGTCCGCCCATGGAACTGCCGGCGATGAAGGTATAATCCCGCTCCGGCAATGTGGGAAAATTGCGGTCAACATAGGGCTTGAATTCGTTGACGATGTAGTCCATCGTGATTTTCCCGCGGCCTTTGATCGTGCCCCAGTGCGCACTGGTAAAGTCAAAGGGGGAATACTCCGACAGACGGCCGCCGCATTCGTCGGTTTCAGCATGATGATTGCACTCCAGCGCGGCAACGATCAGCGGGATCTCATGTTCGGAGAGATAGTCCATGATCTTCCAGGAATTGCCGTATGACGCATCGTCATCGAAAAACAGATTCTGTCCGTCAAACATATACAGGACGGGAAAACGGGCGTTGGGATCCCGGTCTGCTTCCTCCGGAACATAGATATACGCGTTGCGCTCTTCATCCCCGGTCAGTTCGGGGATCGTGACCGACCATTCATAATACATAAATATGTAAGCCTTCTTTCTTTGCAAAACCTGTTTGCTTTGCGGTTTGAATCCACGATACAATATTAAAGGACTGACCTGCAAGAACTTCTTGAGAAAAACAGCATCCGGATACCTCAGAATGGCTTTCCGGTGCTATAATGATGGCCAGAATGACAGGAAAGGTGTGTATCACTTATGATCCCGATCTTTTATCGCAGTTACCCTTACGCGCCGAAAGCAACGATGATTTCTGCGCTCTCTTATGTCGGCATGTTCCTGACGGCGGTCGGAGGCATCGTGTGTTTTGCCCTGTTCCGTGAGAACTGGCTGCTCATTCCTCTGGGGATCCTGCTGATCGGAGCCGCCGTATTCTTCGGCATCGTCAGTTTCGGACACAAGTACACGGACCGGCTTGCCCAGGAGGAAACGGACCGAAATATCCGGACGAAGGCTTCGTTTGCGCGGAATTACTGCAGAGCCCATCCGGAGGCATATGAGTGGCTTCAGGCGCAGAACCCTGATTTCGCCATGAAATATGTGCGCAACGAAGAAGGCAAGATCGTTAAGCGTAAATAGAAAGATGGGCGGTTTTCCCGGACTCCGGGGAAACTGCCTGCTGTTTTTCGGGGAAAAGAAAGTGCATGGAGATCCGCAGACTGTCTGACAGTTTGATAGGGGAATTCGGCGAGAAGATCTACCGGATCGCGCTGAACGCAGGATGTACCTGTCCGAACCGGGACGGCAGATTGGGAACGGGAGGTTGTACATTCTGTTCCGGATCGGGTTCCGGGGATTTTGCACCAGAACCGCTGCCTCTGGAACAGCAGATCGAAGAGGCAAAAAAACGAATCGAAGGAAAGACACATGCGACGCGGTTCATCGGTTATTTCCAGTCCTTTACGAACACTTATGGAGACCAGGAGCGTCTGATGAGATTGTTCCGGGAAACGATTTCAAGGCCGGACATCGCAGCGCTATCCATTGCCACGAGGCCGGATTGTCTTGAACCGGAGATGGTGTCATTTCTGTCGGAACTGAACCGGCAGAAACCGGTCTGGGTGGAGCTTGGCCTGCAGACGATCCATTCAGGCACCGCACATCGCTTCCACAGAGGTTACGAACTGGATGTGTTTGAGGAGGCTTACATGCGCCTGAAGGCAGCGGGTCTTACCGTGATCGTGCATGTGATTCTCGGACTTCCGGGGGAATCAAAGGAAGATATGCTGGAAACGGCACGATATCTGGCGGGACTGGATCCGATTCTGGATGGAATCAAGATTCAGATGCTCCACATCCTGAGAGGGACGCAGATGGGTTCCGAATATGAGAGGAATCCGTTCCATCTGCTGACTCTGGAGGAATATACGGATATCGTCATCGAGATCCTGAAAATCTTACCGGAAAAGACGGTGATCCACCGGTTTACCGGGGACGGAGCGAAAAAAGACCTTATCGGCCCCGAGTGGACCTGGGAAAAGAAAAAAGTACTGAACTATATGAACAGACGGATCGGGGAGGCTGTAAGATAGCAATGGAAAAGAAACTGGAACGGAAGAATATCTGGATCGTCGTTATCCTGGGTATTCTCGGACAGATTGCATGGGGACTTGAGAATTCCTGGTTCAACACATATACCTATGACGCAATCACGACGGAAACATGGCCGATTGCGCTGATGAACGGAGCGAGCGCGGTAGTCGCCACACTCACAACTTTTCTCGTCGGGACGCTCTCCGATCGGGTCGGAAAGCGGAAGCCATTTATCCGTTATGGTTATCTGATCTGGGGCTTCTTTACTGCGGCGATCCTGCTGGGCGAAGTGATGCCGAATGTGACTGCCGCAGCACTGACGGTAGTCGTAATCGACTGTGTGATGACGTTTTTCGGTTCAACCGCATACGATGCGTGTTATAATGCATGGACAACGGATATTTCCAATGAAGGAAACAGAGGCCGGATCACAGCGATCGTGCAGATCGCCCCGCTGGCTTCGGGCGTGATCCTGGCAGGTGCTGGGGCGATCGTCGACAATTTCGGATATCATGTGTTCTTTATCGCGATTGGCCTTCTGGTTTCCGTGGTGGGACTTCTGGTGGGAGGCTGGATCAAGGACGCACCGGATCTGAAGCCCGACCGTTCCGCCAGCGGCAGGACGCTGCTCAGTGAGATCATACACGCGTTCAGCGGGGAATCCATCCGCGCGAACCGTGAACTGTTTCTGATCCTCGCCACGTTCTGCGTGGTGGCGACCGGATTTCAGGTCAGTTATGCGTATGAAATGATCTATGCCAACAATTATCTCGGGGTGTCGAAATCCTTCGCGACCCTACTCACGGCAGGCGCGCTGCCGTTCATCGTCACAGCCAGCTTCGTGGGCGGAAAACTTGCCGATACGGGCAAGGGCAGGACAGGACTGCTTGTTTCACCCGCATTGTTCTTTATCGGTGCAGTACTGCACGGATGTTCAAAAAATATCGTGGTGGTGATCATCGCCAGAATTTTCCTGTACGTCGGCTATTTCCTTATGACCGTTACGGCAACGGCGATGTTCAAGAACCTGACACCGGAAGAGGCGCGCGGAAAATTCGAGGGCGTAAGGATGGTCTTCGTCGTTATGCTGCCTATGGTGATTGGTCCGCAGATCGGGTCGGCGCTGATCAAAGCATTCGGAATTGCGCCGGTTCTTTATTTCGTGACGGGACTTGTTGGTCTGTTTGCATATCTGCCGCTGGCGGCATTGAAAAAGACGAAAAAACAATAGCTGGAGGATACAAACATGAGAGAAATCAACAGCAGGAAAGTGGCCATCATCGGGTGCGGATTCGTCGGTTCCGCTTCCGCATTTGCGCTGATGCAGAGCGGTTTGTTCTCGGAGATGGTTCTGGTCGATGTGGAACGGACCAGGGCTGAGGGAGAGGCGCTGGACATCAGCCATGGTCTTCCGTTCGCGAAACCCATGACCATCTATGACGGCTCCTATGATGACATCACCGATGCTGCAATCATCGTGATCACCGCCGGAGCAGCCCAGAAGCCGGGTGAGACGCGTCTGGATCTGGTCAGGAAAAATGTGGCGATCTTCAAGAGTATCATTCCAGAGATCGCGAAAAGAGGCTGCGGAGGCATCCTGCTCATCGTCGCCAATCCGGTTGATATTCTGACCTATGTCGCAGCAAAGCTCAGCGGATTCCCGGAGAACCGCGTTTTCGGGTCAGGAACCGTTCTGGACAGTGCCAGACTGAAATATCTTCTCGGGGAACATCTTGGCGTAGACAGCAGAAGTGTCCATGCTTACATCATCGGAGAGCACGGTGACAGCGAGATCGTCGCATGGAGCAGCGCGAACGTCTCCAGCGTGCCGTTGCTTCAGTTCTGCACCATGCGCGGCTTCGACGAACATGAAGCTGCAATGCAGAATATCGCTGAAAGCGTGAAAAACAGCGCGGCGGTGATTATCGAAAAGAAAAGGGCGACCTATTATGGCATCGCCATGTCTGTGCGCAGGATCTGCGAGTGTATCGTCCGGGATGAGAAGTCCATCCTCCCTGTCTCTGCGATTCAGCACTGCGGATATGGTGTCGACGGTATCGCTTTCAGCATGCCCGCGATTGTTGGCCGTTTCGGTGTGGAGCAGGTGATTCCGATCGAACTGAATGATCAGGAGCGCGAGGCACTCCAAGCGTCCGCACAGGTTCTCAAGCAGGTCATTGACGAATCTGTCGGATTCTGAATCCGCCGGACAGCCGGAAAAATGAGAGCGGCTGGCAACAGCCGCTTTTTTATTGAGAGGTATCGTGATGAATAAACATCCGGATCTGAAGAAATATATCGTTCTCACGGTCTGTTGCGTACTGATGATCGCCGCAGCATCTTTTCTGACATCACGGAACGCGAAGATCTTTGACAGCCAGACAGCCAGAGTCTATGCGACCTATCTGGTCCGCGTGGATGAGATACTGAATATACAGGAAACGGAGAACCCTTATGCCGGGACCTATTCCAGTGCAATCACAGATGTGGAATTCAAGGGAACGGTCCTTTACGGCGAGCATAAGGGAGAGACCGTCACTGCGACACAGTCTTTCGACGCAATGGTCTCCCACAAAAATACTGCGGTTGAGCCAGGAAACTGGATCTATGTCTCTGACGTGGGCGGCGGATACTGTATCGCAGGGAACTATTTCCGCATTAAAGGGGTCGCTGTGCTGTTTGTCCTGCTTCTGGTGTTCCTGATCCTGTTTGCGGGCATCAAGGGCGTTTCCACAACGCTTGCGCTGGGTTTCACCATTGCTTCCGTATTTCTTGTATTCGTGCCTGCGATCCTGTCCGGTTACAATATCTATTTCTGGGCGATCCTCGTCTGTCTGTTTTCCATCGTAATCACCCCGCTGTATGTCGGCGGTTTCAACATCAAGTCCGTGGCTGCCGCCATCGGCAGTGCCGGTGGCGTCCTGCTTGCCGCGGTACTTACCGTCGTGATGACCCGCACCCTGAAGATCACAGGATTCGCGTCGGACGAGGCAATGTATGTCATCACGCTGCTTAAAGAACCCATCGATATGAGGGCAATCGTGTTTGCGGCGACACTGATCGGTGCCCTGGGTTCCACGCTGGACGTTTCCATGTCTATCGCAGCATCCGTCTGGGAAATGCATGAGACCAACAGAGACCTGAGTTTCCGGGAGATCCTCCGTTCCGGATTCAATATCGGCAGAGATATCCTCGGAACGCAGATCAGCACGCTGATTCTTGCCTACATCGGGTCGAGTTTATCCACGGTGCTGCTCCTCGTCGCCTATCAGTCCTCCGTCCTGGATCTCCTGAATCTGGAAGTCGTCATCCTGCAACTGTTGGATATGCTCATCGGCGCATCCACGATCCTGCTGACGATCCCGTTCACTGCTGCTGTAAGTGCGGTGCTCTTCACCGGTCACAAAGCGCGTCCGAAGATGGCAGGAAAGCGTGTCAGCAGGTCTTCGGACAACGGGGAAGAGCGGGTCATTTTCAAGGCAAATTGAGCCAAAAACGACACGCACGGTGCCGTTGTATGAAACTCAAAAAACTTTCAAAAAATGTGTTGACATGCCCTATATGTGCTGATATACTCAATCGTGCGCCCACAAAAGGGCGCCACAAACTCGGACCTTGAAAATTAAACAATATCACGAAGTGCAAAACCCTTGTCA
>CAMKDB010000056.1 GCA_946411155.1 uncultured Faecalibacterium sp. | reverse complement strand
TTTGTAAGAATCAACTCTTCAATTGGCGTTCCAGCCAGATCGAACCGATATCCAATGCACTGTACAGACTCCCTTTTTCGCTGAACTTCAGGATTCTGTCCTTCATACTGAGTGATGGGTCTGTAGACAGCAGCATGACCTGCACACGGTTAGCCACATCGATCCCGTTCTTATTCTCGGTACTAAGGATCTGCATATAGACCACACAGTTCGCTGAAGGGTCGCCGTAATAGATATCGTTTCCTTTTCTGGCAAGCGGTTTACCCTTATAGGTTAAGGTTTTTTCTTCTGCCATTGTGTCTCCTTTAGGAAATGAAATTATTCACCATCGCCATCAGAATGTCATCACGGTCCATTGAAAGCATGACAGAACGCGCATTGTGATTCGTGGTGATGTAGGTCGGGTCTTCTGTCAAAAGATAGCCTACGATCTGGTTGACCGGGTTATATCCTTTTTCTTTCAAGGCGTCATAAACAACGGCAAGTTTTTCACGGATGATACGTTCTGGATCATTCTCCAGTGAAAAGATCATAGTTCTGTCTTCCATGGCGTAAAACCTCCTTTGACATCGTTTAGGATACACCAAAAAGGAACCGCGTGCAAGTTAAGAACGGATAAAGGCGCCGACGGCCTCAAGCCTCTTAAGAGCGCGCTTGATGGCAGCGTCCGCTTCTTCGTCTTTCAGAGTCCTGTCAGAGTGACGGAGCGTAAGACTGTAAGCGATGCTTTTTTTGCCTGCCTGAATCTTTTCTCCGGTGTACACGTCAAACACTTTCAGATTCTCCAGAATATCTCCACAGGCGGAACGGATCTCTTTTTCAAGAGTTGCGCTGGGCGTAGCGAGGTCTGCAACAAGAGCAAGGTCTCGAGTCAGGGCAGGAAATTTCGGAAGCGGGCTGAACCGTTTCGTCTCACCTTTTGCCTCAAACAGCTTTTCAACAGAGATCTGGGCAATAGTGACCTTCTCTTTGATATTGAAATTGGAGGCAATCTTCGGAAGAAGTTCGCCCATTGTGCCGAGTTCGATATCTCCTGCATAGACGGTCGCAGCTTTACCGGGGTGATACATATTTCCTGTAGTCAAAGGCTCGCAGCGAAGCGTCCCCATGTTGAATTCATCGCAGACATCTTCAAGGATACCCTTGATGCCGAAGAAATCAAGATCATTATAACTGGCGATCACCAGTTCTTTCGGCTCCTGAGGAAGTTTGTTTTCGTCCTCGTCAGCCAGGAAAACGACTCCGATCTCAAACAGTGCAGCAGAGGGAACGCGAGCATTCGCATTTTTCGCTACTACCTCGAGCATGGACGGAAGCATGGTCGTACGCATATATGCAGTATCATCACCAAACGGATTGCTGATTTTGACGACTTTACGAAGAGGGCTGTCTTCGGGAACGCCGATCAGGTCCAGAGTTTTCACACCCATGAAGGAGTAGGTCTTTGTTTCATAGAGTCCGGAAGCAACGAGTCTGGAAGCGAGAGCTTTTTCGAAGTGCTGACGATCCGAAGGTATCGCAGTTGCGACTCCGGTCATGATGGTACTCGGGATCTTGTCATAACCATACAGACGGGCAATCTCTTCAGCGATATCGTTCATGAGCAGGATGTCACCGCGGAAAGTCGGCGGTGTGACGATCATGTCGTCAGAGACTTCGAATTCGAGAGATCTCAGAATACGGACCATCTCATCCCCGGGGAGATCTGTTCCAAGGAAACGGTTGATCTGATCCGGATCCAGGGGGAGGTGCTTTCTTTCGGGTGTATTACCGGAAACTTCCACGATTCCGTAGACGACATCACCGGCATCCAGTTCTTCGACAAGCTGGAGCGCACGCATCAGAGCGGGTCTGGTGTTCGCAGGATCCAGTTCTTTTTCAAAACGGATTGAGGATTCCGTACGCATGCCAAGAGCTTTTTCAGTGAGTCTAACGTTGATTCCGTTGAAGCACGCGGATTCAAAGATTACTGTATGAGTGTCATCATACGTTCCGCTGTATTCACCGCCCATTACGCCTGCGACAGCAATCGGTTTTTCTGTGTCAGCAATGACCATGATTTCAGGGTTCAACTCACGGTCAACGTCATCGAGCGTCACGATGTGCTCGCCTTCTTTTGCCTGACGGATAACGATCGTTCCGTCTTTCACGTTGCGATAGTCGAATGCATGCATCGGCTGATTGTACTCCAGCATGACATAGTTGGTGATGTCTACGATGTTGTTGATCGGGCGTACGCCACAAAGGCGGAGTCGATGACGCATCCATTCCGGAGAAGGCTTAACACGGACATTCTGCACAATAGCTCCGCAATAACGCAGGCAGTTGTCGGGAGTCTCGTTGATGACTTTCAACAAGTCCTTAACATCTCCGATGGCTTTCTGCACGGTTGGTGCAGGGAAACGGAACGGACGGCGGAAGGTGGCAGCTGCCTCTCGTCCGAGACCTGAAACACACATGCAGTCCGGGCGATTGGATGTGATCTCGAACTCGATGCTGACGTCATCAAGTCCCAGTATTTTTGTGATATCTTCTCCGACCGGAGTATCCGGATTGAGAATGGCGATTCCGTCTTCAATACATTCCGGGAAATCATGAACAGTGAGATTAAGTTCGCCGAGGGAACACATCATTCCCTCACTGATCTCGCCGCGAAGCTTTCCTTTATTGATGTGGACACCTCCGGGAAGCGATGCGCCGTCCAGAGCAACCGGAACGACATCACCGACGGAAACATTCTGTGCACCGGTAACAATCTGAACAGGCGTCTCGCCGGCGACGTCGACAGAACACACCCATAGATGGTCACTGTTGGGATGGCGGTGCATTTCCAGCACTTTTCCGGTGACGACACCTTTGATCTCATCTGCTTCACATGTGGTTCTTTCCACCTTGCTTCCGGAGAGAGTCAAAGCATCGCAGAGTTCCTTTACGGAAACATCTTCAAGATCCGTGTATTCTTTTATCCAGGAAAAAGGAGCATTCATTCTGTCTTTCCTCCTTAAAATTGCTGCAGGAAGCGCATGTCATTCTCAAACAACACACGCAGGTCGTTTATCCCGTAGCGCATCATCGTGATGCGGTCAGCGCCGACACCGAACGCGAAACCTGAGTAGACACTTGAATCGATGCCGCAGCCTTCCAGCACTTCGGGTCTTACCATTCCGCATCCAAGCAGTTCGATATAACCCTCGTTTTTGCAAAGCGCGCATCCTTTTCCGTGACATTTGAAGCATTCCATGTCCATCTCAGCAGAAGGCTCCGTATATGGAAAGTGGTGGGGGCGGAACCGGACACCGATGTCCTTGCCGTACAGCTTATGGATGAACTCGGCAAGAGTTCCTTTCAGGTCAGCCATCGTGATGCCTTTGTCAACTACGAGGCCTTCAACCTGATGGAAAATCGGGCTGTGTGTAGCATCCACGGTATCCACACGATAAACACGTCCTGGAGAGATCACGCGGATTGGAGGCTTCTGGCTCAGCATCGTACGGATTTGAACAGAAGAAGTCTGTGTACGCAGTAGTACGTTTTCATTGATATAGAAAGTATCCTGTGTGTCCCTGGCAGGATGATGCTTGGGCATATTGAGCATCTCAAAACAGTAGTGGTCGTATTCCACCTCAGGACCATCCGCTACGTTAAATCCCATTCCAAGGAAGATTTCTTTGATGTCGTCCATCACGGTCTCCAGAGGATGCCTTGAACCAATCACCGGTCTTTTCCCTGGAAGAGTGACATCGATCGTTTCAGCGCGGAAACGAAGTTCTTCCGCTTTCTTCTTAAGGTCTGCGGCCTTTTCGGCGATCTTGGCATCCAGTTCTTTCCGGACATCGTTTGCCAGCTGTCCCATTACAGGGCGTTCTTCAGGCGACAGTGAGCCCATCTGTTTTAGGATGGAAGTCAACTCACCTTTTTTACCGAGGTAGCGGACACGCAGTTCCTCGATGGTGTTTTCAGCATTGGCATCAAGAATCGCAGCAATTGCTTCTTCACGAATTCTGTTTAATGCTTCTTTCATTTTTGTCCTCTTAAAATTTTGATATAAAAAAATCGCCCCATCACCGGGACGAAGATTTCTCCGTGGTACCACCCGTATTCCGACTGAAAGAGCCGACACTCTTGTGCACGTTAACGGATGCAACCGTCCATTCCTACTGATTCCTTCAGATGGCCGCTCATGGATGAATTTCAGCGTTATGTGTCCGTTTCCTCTCAGCAAATAGAAACGTCTCTGTGCAGGGATTCATAAAACCTACTGTATCCAGTCTCAGCGTTTCATCTATCTTATCACGGGGAGGTCATTCTTGCAAGTTACAGAATCTGTTATAATATTTGGAACAGGGGAGGACATGAGAATGATCTATGGCGTTGGTATCGATATGATCTCGATTTCAAGAGTAGCGCAGGCATGTGAAAAAGACAGCTTTCTCAGGCATGTTTTCTCCTGTGAAGAGATAAACCTTTACAGCGGCAATCCCGACAAATTAGCAGCTAATTTTGCTGCGAAAGAAGCGTTTTCGAAGGCATTGGGTACTGGTATAAGGGGATTCAGCCTTCCTGAAGTTACATTGTTGCGGGATGAGCTCGGAAAGCCATACTATTCTTTTTCGGGCAGAGCGGAAGAAATTGTTTCTTCACTGGGACTTACCGCTCATGTTTCCGTTACGGACGAGTCGGATACAGTTGTTGTCTTCACTGTTTTGGAAAGTTAACAGGATAATAGACAATTGTGCAACAGAAAGGGAGGCGCAGCCTCCCTTTCTGCTATCTTGATTTCTGGTGAAGCCGACATAATGTCGCACCATTTGGCGTGCGCCGTGACAGACGACTGCGGATCATTGAGGGGGATGGATGTGTTATCTCAGCATCATATGTGCTGCTTTGTATATATCCCCGCAACCAAGAGTCAGAACGAGATCACCCTCTTTGGCAATCTCCCGCACGTGCGATACAACTTCATCAAATGTATTGAACCAGACAGATCCGGGTATTTTTGCTGCCAGATCAGCGGTATATATTCCATAAGTGTTTTTCTCTCTGGATCCCATGATTTCTGTCATCACCACGACATCCGCAAGGGAAAGCGCTTCCGCGAATTCATCAAGGAGCAAATAAGTACGTGAATAGGTAAAGGGCTGGAATACAGCGATTACTCGGTTGTATCCCATTTTCTTTGCTGCCCGGAGAGTTGCTGCAAGTTCCGCAGGATGGTGGGCGTAGTCATCCGCGACGGTAACACCATTGAAGGAGCCAAGGAATTCAAACCTTCTTCCGGCACCGGTAAAACTCTGAAGTCCCTCGCGAATGGCACTGTGGTCGACGCCCATTTCCAGAGCTGCGGTCACTGCAGCCGCGGCATTCCAGACATTGTGGATTCCCGGAACATGGAGTTGGAAGGAACCAAGATCCTCTCCGCCATGGAACAACTTGAAAGAATAAAACGCTTTCTCCCAAGGCTGAATGTCTGAGATCCTGTAGTCGGCGTTTTCAGAAGTCCCGAAGAAGACGACAGGACGTCCGCAATCCTGAACTGCTGTAACGGTATTAACATCGTCCAGATTAGCAATGACCTCCTTGGAGGCGTTGGAAGCAAACTGGTGGAAGGAGCGGATTACGTTTTCCAGAGTTCCGAAATAATCAAGATGGTCTGCGTCTACGTTCAGGATGATGGAGTGGGACGGGGAGAGATGAAGGAAAGTGTCTTTGAATTCACAAGCTTCACAAACAAAATTACCTGACGTCCCGACACGTCCGTATCCGTGAATGAGCGGAAGTTTTCCGCCTATCAGTGCGGAAGGATCCAGACCGCCTTTCATCAGGATAGAAGTCAGCATACAGGTCGTGGTCGTTTTTCCATGAGTCCCGCTGACACAGAGTGCATTTTCATACAACGTGGTGATATAGCCAAACATATCGGCGCGGGGAATCACGGGAATCCCAAGTTCATTTGCGCGGAGAACCTCAGGGTTGTCTGAGAACAGGGCTGCAGTAACAACAAGCATGGTAGCGCCATTCACATTATCCGGGTTATGCCCCATGAATACAGGGATTCCCATCTGGCGCTCCATCTCAATGATGCTTCCTTCGTTGACGTCGCTTCCCGAAATCTCATGACCGTTCGCATGAAGGATCTGAACGATTGGGAACATTCCGGAGCCTCCGATGCCGACAAAATGAATCCGTCCGCCTTTTGCCAGTAGTTCTGCAATATTATATTCCACGATTCTGCCTCCTGATTATTTCTTCCAACATTATATCCTTCTTTTCTTTTATTGGAAATATCAGAGATTTGTGGTATGAGAGTTGACCTGTGTCTCTGAGCACATATATAATTACTGCAATCAGAAATGATTGAATTGGTTCATCTCCTTTTATGTGTATCGTATCGTTCACATATTGGGAATGGTAGTTTTTTTGAATGGATTGGCTTGCTTGTCTCAGAGATGAAAACTCAGCATGCCTCCACTGTGAATGGAGGTTTTTCTTATGTTTAGGTCATTGAACAACCGGAACAAGATCCTGATAGTTACAGGGTTCTGTTTCGGTTTTATGTTTGCCGAAGCACTGATCAGCAATATCTATTCTACGCTTCAACCGTTTATCATCGAGCATTATGGTACGTCCCTCACAGAGAGCTCTCTCTTCTCAATGTCCGGGCAGATCGGCCACCTTTTGATCATGTATATAATTATGCTGATTTCCGATCGGATCGAGAAAACAAAGTTGCTTGTTGCCCTTGGAACAGCGCTGGGGTTCTGTGCGTTGCTTGTCGGTACCGCGCCTTCCAAAATTGAACTGATCCTTCTTCTTGCAGTGCTTACTATGCTCGAATCCTATCTCGATAATACCTGTACAGCGTACGTGTCAAATATGTGGGGAGACCAGCGCGCCCATTATATCGGTCTGATGTTCGTACTGTTTGTTGTCGGTAGTTCTGTCGCACCTAATCTGAATTCCTTTATCATTGAAGATATGGGGAAAGGCTGGAACGTCAGCTATACTGTGACGGGCTTGATCTGCCTCGGTGTGACAGGATTATTCGCTGTCGTTATCCTGCTGATGAAGGAGCCGGAACTGGCAGTTTCTGTCCAGCCATGGAATTCCGAGAAAAAGAAACTCAGTGTAGGACAGATGCTGAAAAACAGGAATATGCGTGCTCTGTTTCTGGCGAACATCACGCTCTCTTTCTACATGTATTTTGGCTCTCAGTTGCCGGTCTTCTTTTTTATGACCAACTCGGAAGTGTTTGATACGAAGACCAGAGGAATGATTGCAACCGCGGGATCGATCGGCTCTATCGTCAGCAGAGTTCTGTACGTGCCTCTTTCGCGGAAACTGCGCACGATCCGTTATCTACGCATACAATCTCTGACATCAGTCCTGTTTAATGTGATTGGTCTCGTCTTCATGAATCCGTATGTTTGGATGGTATGTCTGTTCCTCAGCAACATGATCGGCGGAGCAAGTTACACTGCCAGAACTGTACTAACCTGCAATGAATATCCGGAATATGCATCTTCCGCAAGCGCCGCAACTGCAGTTGCCAGCGGGATTGCAGGACTGTTTGCGACGCCGATCATGAACATGATCGCCGATAATATTTCTTTTCTCGCGGCGATGGTTGTACCGCTGTTCTTCGGCATTGGGACGTTTTTTGTTTTTAGATTCGTATACGTGGAAAAGGAAGCAGTGTAGGAGGCTCTGAATGGAAAAGAAAAAAAGACTATTTACTTTGACAAACGACCAATGTATCGTTATCGCCTCCGCTTTCTGTTTTCTGATCATGGCTGGCAGAGGGATGGATACTTCCATTTATAATACTCTTCAGCCCTTCATCATCGAGTACTTCGGGACTTCACTTACGCAGACTTCTTTATTTTCGACTGCGGAGAGCATCGGCCACCTGCTGATCAATGCTGTGATCATGCGTTTGGCAGACCGGTTCAACAAGAGCAATGCGCTTGCCGGGCTGGTGCTTGCTTTGGCAGCAGTGATGCTTGGAATCGGCTCTGCCCCGACGATGGGATTGTTCGTCTTTCTGAAATTCCTGCAGGGAATGCTGTCCCCGTTCATGGATAACGTCTGCACAGGATATACCAGCGATCTTCATACAAAAAACAGAGGGACTTCTGTTGGCTCGCTGTTCATGCTGTTCTCTCTGGCGGCTGCGTTGATGCCCTCCTATAACACCCTGATCGTGGATACTTTAGGGAAACCCTGGTACTTCAGTTACAGGGGCGTGGGTATATATCTGCTTCTTCTCGGTCTGCTTTTCGTGGTTTGTTTCCGTTTTCTCTTCCCTCTGCCTGACACACCGTTTACCGATCAGGCGAAAATGAGGGAGAAGAAGAAACTGAGCATTCTGGAGATGTTTCGCAACGGGAACATGAGGGCGCTGTTCGTCGCAAACGTGACGATGTCTTTCTACAACTTTTTTTCTCAGATGCTCCCGACATATTTCTACATGACAAATGCGGAAGTCTACGACACTGCGACCAGGGGATTGATCGCGACTGCCAGTTCCTTTGGCAGGCTTGCGTCACGGATTTTATATGTTCCGATGTCAAGAAAGGTTGATACAACCTGGTATCTGCGTTTTCAGGCGATTGCCTGTACGGTACTGAACGGCGTTTCATTCTTTATTGATGACCCTAAGGTCTGGATAGCAACTATGTTCCTGTCAGGGCTCCTTTCCGGATCCAGTTATACAGCAAGGACAGTTCTGACATGTGAAGAATATCCTGAGTATTCATCTTCAGCATGTGCAGCAACAAGCCTTGCTCAGGGAATAGCCTCTCTTGTTGCAACGCCTTTGATGAGTTTTATTGCGGACAAGATCTCTTTCACTTTGGCAATGCTGATTCCCATCGGATTCGGTTGCGCAACTTATCTTGTTTTCCGATTTATGTATCATCCGAAGAGAGAACTTCAGCAGACGTAAATCCTTTTAGAGCCGTTTCTCACGGCTCTTTTTTGTGTGTTTCACCAAAATCAAAAACGATTTTTGTTGAGTTGGTAGAAATCGTTTTATTGCCCGTTTCTTCCTCTTTGCAAGCAGCTTGATTTGTTGACATTGATTTTCGTGAATGGGATAATATTTAGGTAATAAAATGCCCAAGGGATACATATGACCAAAGAGGAGCTGACAAGGCTGATTACCGTAGATACATGTCTTGCTGTCCGGGAGCAGACGGGGCAGGGCTTTGTTCCTGTTGGCGTCAGTAACCGCCATGTCCATCTCACCAGAAAAGATGTGGAACAGCTTTTCGGACCGGGTTATCGTCTGCATGTCCGTAAGGCACTTTCCCAGCCGGGGCAGTTTGCCTGCGATGAGACTGTGGATCTTGTAGGACCCAGAGGAACGATCGAGAGAGTGAGAGTGCTCGGACCGGAACGGAAAGCGACCCAGATCGAGATTTCTCTGACGGACGCAGCTAAACTCGGAATCACCCCTCCGGTCCGGATGTCCGGAGATATTGCGGGTTCACCGGGAATCCTTCTCAGGGGAAAGACAGGAAATGTCGAGGCGAAGGAAGGCCTGATCGTTGCGGCAAGGCATATTCATATTTCTTCTGAACAGGCGAAAATCTATGGCTTGAAAAACGGTGATCTTGTACGTGTTCGTGTATCCGGCGGACGTGCTTTGGTTTTCGAAGAGGTGGCGGTTCGCTGCGGGGATGGCCACGATCTGGAGATGCATATTGATTTCGACGAGGCAAACAGTGCCGGTCTCGCGAACGGAAGTATCGTGGAGATCCTTTATTGAGCGCCTGACGTGATAGGTGATTGGATGGAGAACAGTGATCTCGAATTGAAAGTCAGGAAACTGACGCAGGATATCGTCGGTTCCTTTGTGGAACAGGCGAGCAGCTCAGTTTTCAGCGACGAGATCCAGGTTCCTGCAACGCTGGTACTGGTTACCTGTGCATTTGCTTCCAGAAAGATTACGACAGAACTGTTGGAGAAGGAGTACGGAGAAGATCTGCAGTATCTCGTATTTGACGATGATCTTGTTTTCCGGGACCGGCGTGTCGTACGGACCAGCAACCTGAATCCTCAGATATTGCTGAACAAACTGTCACTTGCAGACAGAATCGTGCTGCTCGCACCGCGGATTTCCACACTGACGAATCTGGCAAAAGGGAATGACGCGGGCTTGCTAGAACAGCTCGTTTTAAAAGCGCTTCTTTGGGGAATCGAAGTATCCGTATGGCTTGATTTCAAGCCCATGAAATTCAAAAGAAACACGTTTTATGCCCGAGTCCTTGACGCGATCGATGCGCTTGTGGACATGGGAGTAGGATTCCGGACATATAATTGCCTGCCTGAAGGGCGGACTCAGCCTCTTCCTACATTGCTTACCGAAAAGGATATTCTGGATGCGAAAGAACGCGGTGACAGCAGGATCCTTTGCGCGGATGGCGCGGTGATTACTCCGTCTGCGCTTGATGCTGCGGAGATGTATCAGATTCGAATCGAAAAAAGATAGAAATAAGGAGACAGTCATGGTTATTGCCAGAGTGAAAGGAACCGTGGTCAGCACGAACAAAGCTGATAAGATCCAGGGATTCAAGCTTCTTGTTCTGAAGCCGATTGATCTGGACACCATGGAAGAAAAGGGCACTATGCTCGTCGGTGTCGACACGGTCGGCGCGGGCGTCGGAGAGGTTGTTATGACAGTTGCAGGCAGTTCTTCCAGACAGACGGAGAAGACAGACGGAAGGCCCGTTGACTGCTCCGTGATCGCTATCATCGACCATATCGACATCGAAGGCAAAAGAGTCTTCGAAAAGTTCAACTGATCTTTTGTGAGGCAACGGATATGCTGACACAGCAGGACATTGAGAAAATCATTAGAGAGACATCCCTTGCTCTGGCAGGGCAGTCTCCTGTTCCGGCACCTTCCATATCGGAAGGAAAAAAGAACTCTGTGCCTGTTTCCGGCAACGGAAACGGGTGGATGTTTGCAACGGTTGATGAAGCTGTCAGTGCGGCTAAAGAGGCGCAGAAGATTCTTCAGCATTCCATGACATTGGAGCAGCGAGGCAGAATCATCAGTTCTATCCGGGAACATTCTCTTCAGAATGCCAGGTATCTTGCAGAGCTTGCTCATAATGAAACCGGCTATGGAAGCGTTGAGCATAAGGTCCTGAAGAATCGGCTCGCAGCCGAAAAAACACCTGGTCTGGAAGACCTTCAGACTCAGGCTTTTTCTGGTGATGATGGAATCACGCTTGTTGAACAGGCACCTTTTGGCGTGATCGGTTCCATCACGCCCAGTACGAACCCTACTGCTACTGTGATCAACAATTCGATCAGTATGATTGCTGCTGGAAACGCTGTGGTCTTCAATCCTCATCCTGCGGCAAAACATGCTTCTCAGGAAGCGATGCGGATCGTTAATGAGGCGGTCGTAGCTGCAGGTGGTCCAAACGGGTTGGTCTGCTGTATAGCGGAACCAACACTTGAGACCGGGCTTCAGATCATGAAACACAAGGACATTCCGATTTTGTCCATTACGGGAGGTGAAGCGGTCGTCGCAACTGCCATGACAGCAGGAAAACGTGTGATTGCAGCCGGCCCCGGTAATCCGCCTGTTATCGTTGACGATACGGCAAATATTCCCGCTGCTGCGAGGATTATTGTTGACGGCGCCAGTTTTGACAACAACGTTCTCTGTGTCGCTGAAAAGGAAGTATTTGCTTTCAGCAATATTGCGGATCAACTAATGGCAGAGATGGAAAAGAATGGTGCTTACCGGATTTATGGAGATGACATCCGTAAAGTCGTTGATACCGTTCTTGTAAAGAAAGACAACGGACAATACGTGATCAACCGCAAGTTCGTCGGACGGGACGCCACGCACATTTTGAAGGAATCCGGCGTCAGTTACACCGGAAATCCCAGACTTGTGATTGCTGAAGTGGACAGGAATCATCCGTTTATCATGGTCGAAATGTTAATGCCGGTGCTTGGCATTTCCCGTGTCTCGACAATAGATGAGGCAATCAGCGAGGCAGTACGCGCTGAGAAAAACTGCCATCATTCCGCGATGATTCATTCATCCAACATCCATAACATGACAGCAGCAG
>CAMKDB010000055.1 GCA_946411155.1 uncultured Faecalibacterium sp. | reverse complement strand
ACGAATTCTCGACCAGAGAAAACAGGACAAGATAAGGAATCCGGCTGTTTCTGACATTCGGTGAAACATTATATGAGATCTCAATGCTCTCGGGAAACCGGATCTGCTGCATTTTGACATAATTGTCAATGTGGGAAATCTCCTCTCGGACTGTCGTCCAGTCTCCGGAGGTATTGAGCATGTATCTGGTGAAGGCGGCAAAGGCGGCGATATATTTACGGATATCTTCCGCACGGCCAGTGTAAGTCATATTGCTTATCGTGCTGATGGCGTTGAGGAACGTATGCGGTTTCATCTGTGCCCTCAGCATTTTCAAACGGTTATGTTCCCTCTTGATCTTCAGGTCATAGGATTCGATCGTAAGATGGCCGATCTGATCGCTCATTCTGTTGAAACTGGAAAACAATTCCTCAAATTCCGAACTCCCGGCATCTTTGAGATCCAGCTGGTATTCATAGTTTCCTTTTGACAGGATCGCATTGGCTTCGACAAGCTTCCGGATCGGGTTCCTGACTTTTCTGTTCAGCATGGAAATCAGCACGACGACGAGGATGACACATAATGCGCTGTCCAAGATCATTAGAACCAGCGCCACGCGTCCGTTCGGCTGTGGATCGGACGGCGCATAGACATAGACACACAAAGCGTCCGCATTCTTCTGCGGAACGACGTTAACTGCTTTGTCATCCTGATAATAACTGCCCGTCCTGTCCGGATCGAACGACTCAATCAGTTCTCTTTCACCCTGGCAGTAATACAGGCGGTCATTGCTGAACAGATACATACAGAAATTCTCATCGGGAAATACGGATACATCTTCCATCCGGTAATTCCTGCAGTTGCTGATCATTCCGACATAATACTTCCCGAACTTTACCGTTTTATAAAAGAAACCTTCCTCCAGGACGTCGACGATGTTCCAGGAGCGGCTGGTGATGGATGAATGATGCTCCGTACAGTATGTTTGAAGAAACAGCTTCAGGTTATAGGCAGAAGTCTGGTTCAGCGTCGGACTCGTGAAACAAAGATAAAGATCCGATTCTCCATCCAGCACAAACAGTGCGGTAACATCCTCAGAAATCAGAATTTTGGACTCCAGATAATCCTGCACATCTCTACGATCGGAAAAATCCATTTCGGGAGAACCCTCCCTGATTTCTGCGTTCCGGAACAGGTATGAACATACGTCATACAAATGTTCGTATTCAGCGTCCAGTCTTCTGTCGATCGAAGCCGTCCAACGTTCAGATGCAGTCTCACAGATCCCTATAATATTCTGTTTCGTGGCGGAATCGTACGTCAAAGCGATACCGGCGAAAAAAAGGAAGGACGTCACCAGTATTCCCAGAAGCAGATAGATAGATTTTTTAATGAAAGAATTATCCATGGAACAAACAAAAAACATGGCTTCTGTAGTATTAGAATCATTATACTATTCCGCAATCTTTTCCGCATACTAATCCGAAACAGAAAAAAACAGATTTCTGTTTGAATGTGTCAACTCAAAAAATAGACCCAGACCATCGATCTGGGTCTATTCGTTTTCTGATGAATGATCACATACTGTTTTCTGATCTGCCAAAGATCAGAATCAGTTGGTCTTCAGCCACTCATCCACCTGAGCCTGATAATCAGCAACGATCTTGTCGATGCCTGCATCTTTCAGGGCGGCAAGGAATTTCGGATACTCGACAGACGGATCAACATCGCCGAAAGCGAGAACATCGCTGTACTGCTCAATAACGTTCGATACCGCGGTAACCTCGTTCATCACGTTAAAGGTGTTCGGTGTGAAGCCATAGAGCGGCGGGCACCAAGCCATTTCCATCAGTTTCTTTCCGTACTCACGGTCGGAACCGCTCTCGTCGTCGGTCTCATACTCGAGTCCCTGGAAGCCGTTGCCGATCATGCCGCAGGAGTAGATGCAGTTATAGGGAACGGAGTTGAAGTCCAGACCGTCGGGATAGCGGACCTTCGTGTGATCCTCGTTCCAGACATAGTCCTGTCCCTCAGCACCATAGATGATGGTGTCCCAAACAAACTCGTCGGTGTACAGCAGGTTGATGAATCTTGCCGCAGCGGCAGGATCCTTGCAGGAGTGGGAGATACCAATGCCGAGAGAGTCGGTCGCCAGGTTATCGATACCGATCGTGACAGCACCGAATTCAGCGCCGTAGGTATTGGTCTTCGTGAACATTGCTGCAATGCCGTCGGCGTCTGCGGAGTGACCCATGATAACGCCCTTGGAAGAGCCGCCCATGACGACTGCGTCATGGCTCAGTGTGTTCGCGGAACCTTCCGGATCGCAATAGCCCTTCTGACGATACTCATAAGCCTTCTGAATCGCCTTCTGATAGGCTTCGGTCTCGTAGTAGTTGACCAGTGTCGTGCTGTCGCCAACTGTAGCAGCATAAGTACCAACGAGCGATGTCTTGGTGGAAATGCGGTAGAGGTTGGCAAACTGATCGCAGTAAACGATGAAGTGCTCATCCGGATAAGCTGCTTTCAGGTCTGCGAGGACGAGTTCGAGGGAGTCAATATCCTTCGCCTTCGAAACGTCAACGCCAGCATCTTCGACCATCTGTTTGTTGTAGATGAATTTCCAGTCGAGCACGGTGCCGAAATAACGGGGCATCATGTAGGTGCTACCGGACATTTTTCCGCTTCCGACGATGTTGCCGATAAGGTCAAGTGTCGGCTTGAGTTCATTGTCAAGATACGGATCCAGCGGAATGATATATCCCTGGTTTACCCAGTCAGCCATGCTGAATACCTGCACTACGTCCGGAGCCTCATCTCCGCCGCTGGCAAGTTCCATCGGGATCTTCTGGAAGTAGTCACCGATCGCTGTGATGATCAGATGGACCTTGAAACTCTCATGGAGAGTGTTCAGCAGGTAATCATTCAGCTGATCTTCAACTTTCTGTGTTGCTTCCAATGAAGGAACGATGAACAGAGTCGACATATCCAGTGTGATGGTAGAGAGCTCAGTGGGCGTCGTATCGCCGCCGGAGGGCTGATCACCGCCACCGGAAGGTGCAGGAGTAGAACCGCCGCAGCTTACCAGGCTGAGGACCAGAACCATCATGCACAGGAGCGCCAATAATTTTTTCATGTAAAACCTCCCAAAAATAATCCATGGTTTAGAAACATTTTGTCATATTCGATACTCAATTACTTTCAAAAAAAAACATACGTATTTCAAAATAAAATGCATTGAAAGCCGAATCCCCGCAAAGTTGAAAAGACATGACACTTTTTTTAATGTTTTTGTAATCTTTCATTGATTACAATTGTGTAAATAACGATAGAAAGGAAATTCTGAGACCGTGTCAACCCTTTTTGTGCGCTTCAGAGCCGAATCTCTTGCGTGTAACGGTGAGTTCTACATGCATCTTCCCCCGAAGACCGTCCCCTTTTTCATGAAAGGAAATCCGTATTACGAGCGCGATACCAAGACCCTGATCCTTCTTCACGGCTACAGCGGAGACAGTACGGACTGGCTTTACAATTCCGCAGCGGCTGATTTCTCCCTGAAATACAATCTCGCAGTCGTCATGCCGTCCGGCGGCATCGGATTCTACGTTGATAAGAAGGCTACTGGTCACCAATACTGCAGGTTCATCGGAGAAGACCTGATCCAGTACCTCAGGGAGACTTTCGGACTGGCTCAGAACAGAGAAGACACCTATATCGGCGGTCTGTCCATGGGCGGCTTCGGCGCGCTTCATACCGGATTCATGTATCCAGAAACATTCGGCGGCGTTATGGCACTGTCTTCTGCCCTAATCATCCACGGCCTGAAATACATGAAGCCTGACATGCCGGATCCAGTGATGGCGAATTATGAGTATTATGTCGATACTTTCGGCGATCTCAGCAAGGCGGAGGCAAGCGATCACAATCCTGAAGTCCTGTTTACAAGGAACAAGGAGAACGGCGTCGAAAATCCCCGCATCTATATGGCGTGCGGGACCGAGGATTTCCTGCTCGTTCCCAACAGAGAGATGAAGACGTTCCTTCAGGAAAATGATGCAGAGCTTCTTTATGAAGAAGGCCCCGGCGTACATGACTGGAACTTCTGGACACCTCACGCGTATAAAGGAATCGAATATCTTTTGAAATAATAAACATTGAAACAGGAGGTTAGAAATGGCAGATTTTGACAATGCAAAAGTCTTGGTCAAACAGGGTTGGCTGCAAGGCTATTGCGAAGAGGGCGTTAAGATCTTCAAAGGTGTGCCCTTTGCGGCTCCCCCCGTCGGAGATCTTCGCTTCAGACATCCGCAGGAGCCCGAAAGATGGAGAGGTGTACGTAAAGCGACTCAGTATTCTGCAGCCGCCATCCAGCACGTAATGGATATCGAATCTCTCCCGGCGAACGTGCACGGCGTTCCGCAGTTCCTTGCTCCTTCTCAGTACGAAGAGGACTGTCTGTACCTCAACGTATGGACGCCCGCAAAAACGGAAGAAGATAAACTTCCCGTATTCATCTGGGTCCATGGCGGCGGCATGGTCGCCGGAAGCGGATGCGAGGTCGTCTGTGACGGAATCGGATTTGCAAAGAGAAAAGATATCGTCGTCGTAACGATCAACTACAGACTTGGATTTTTCGGATTCTTTGCCCATCCCGAACTCACCGCGGAAGGCGGCGGGACCAGCGGGAACTATGCGCTGTATGACATCCGTCAGGCCTGCAAATGGGTCAAGGAAAACATCGCCAAATTCGGAGGAGATCCCGACAGGATCACTGTCGCTGGGCAGTCCGGCGGCGCAGCAGCCACCGGCGCACTCCATGCCTCTCCCCTCATGAAAGGGATCATCGAGCGCGTCTCCATCGAGAGCGGCCCAATCTACTGGGGCTTCATGCAGCCCGGTCCAAGGAAGAACCTTGAGGATCTCGGTGTCGAATTCATGGAATATGTCGGCTGCAAGGACATCGCGGAGCTCCGCAAGAAAGATGCATGGGAGTTGTTCGATAAATACGAGGAATGGGGTAAGGCAAAACAGTTTCGCGGATTCGGTTTCACCTTCTGCGTGGACGGCGAGTTCCTGCCCAAGCCGTATTCGGAGATCATGGACGGCGGCGAATTTAATGATTTCGACGTAATGATCGGTTCCTGCGCTCAGGAATTCCCGGCGGTCAAAGCCTCGGAGTATTCTGTGGAAAAATTCCACGCGTACCTCGACGAAGCGTTTGCTGACAACGCGGAGAATATGAAGAAATGGTATCCGGCTGCCAACGGGATCGAAGCAGCTAAACAGTTGTCGACAATCTCCTCCGACATCATGCTTATGGGCAGCATCAAACTCGGTGAACTCTGCAAGCAGTTTGGCCGCAACGCGTATGTCTGGCTGATGAGCAAAGAAAACGAGACTGAGAGAGGACGCAACGAAGGATCTCCTCACTGCGCGGAGATGCCCTATGTCTTCGGTCGTGTCGATCATGGCGAGCGCAACCCCTTCTTCCCCTATCACTGGGTCGGTGCCGACTATGACTTCATGGAATTGATCCAGGGTTACTGGTATCAGTTCTCCGCAAACGGCGATCCGAACGGTCCAGCTCTCCCGGAGTGGAAGAAATATGCGGAAGACTTCGACGTCATCAACCTGAACAATAACACAGCGATGATGCCGAAAGATCAGCAGGACAAGTATTTCTACTATTATGAGAAACTTCAGTCCAACAATTTCGTGATCTCCCTGTTCGGCCCTCCGAAATTCACGCCCAAAAAGGAAGGTTGAAATGAAAAATCCGATTCTTGAGATCAAAATCGAGATGATTGGTTCCGGATTCCGAATGAAGACCGAATTGGGTGAGGTTTCCATGATCCCCTTTGAAGGAAAAGTGGAATCCGAGATGTTCTCCGGTATCGTGGAACCATGGGGCGTCGATACGCAGATCGTCAATCAGATGAATATCCGACATCTGTCAGCGCGATATGTTCTGACCGGAAAAGACCGTTCCGGTTCAGAGTGCCATATCTATGTGGAGAACAACAGTTGGCAGAAAGCAGATGAGTTTTCTTTGACCTTCAAAAGCGTCCCTACGTTTTATACGGACAGTCCCCTTCTCGCCCCTTATCTGCACAGGAACCAGTTCATCGGTACAGGCACTGTTCAGGAAGATGGTCTCTGGATCAGATTCTACGAGATCGATCACTGATACTTTTCAGCAAATACATTATCCAGGCGCTGTCCAAACGGGCAGCGCCTTTCTCACGCCATTCTCCTCAAAAAAGAGCGACAAACAGCAGGCGGATCTCGCGATCCGCCTGCCATAAACCATTATTGTCAGTATTCGATCTGATAGTCTTCTTTCTCAAAATCCGCGGTCAGTTTTGCTTTACCGTATTGGTTTGACCATTCGATCGTCATCTTTGTTTCATTGCATTCCGTTGTGATCTCCGCGTCTTCGGTAAAGACCGGACAAGTGTTCCGGAAGCGCAGCATCTCCAGCTGTTTCCTGACAATGTCTGTATTCAGCAACCGTTCTGCTTCCTCGGTTGATAGGTTGCTCCGGTTGATTTCTTTATGTCCTCCGGGACCGGCTTTTGCCATCGCTTCGTAGTCATTCTTCCCCGCAAACAGGTCAAGATACCATACCTGAGGTTTCCCGGGCATGAACAACTGGATCGCTCTTGCCATCAGCAATCTCTTCTCACTTTCTCCCAGAGCGCTGAAGTAGGTTGCGTTCACCTGATAATAGACGTTCTTGGCGCCGTGAAGGTCTTTTACATAGCCTCCTCTTCTCACAACGACATCGATCATGTTCTGGATGTCCTCTTCCGGGAGAAGGCCTTTCAGGTCCAGGAGCGGGATCCCGTCGTGACACCCCAGCATATTCACCGTCCGTATGCCGTCGCTGACCATTTCGTCCGCCCACTGTTTCAGATAAACGCCATTCTTCCGGATGAAAGCGTCGATGATCAGTCCAGGCAGGAAGAAATCATACACCATATATCCCTTTTCCGCCAGACGGTGATAGGTTTTCTCCGCATAAGAAGCGTGGATCTCCGGAAGAAGCGTCAGGCCATAGCCACTCGCGATATCATCGATCTTCTGGAGCAGTTCCCAGGTTCCCGGGTCATTCAGGAAATTCCTCTCGCCCGGCTCCTTCGGAGCATAGGCGAAAGCGTCCAGACGGATGATCGCTACACCGTAATCCGACAGCTTTTTCAGAGTATCACGGTAATAATCCCATACGAGAGGGGATTTGATGTTCAGATCCATCTGCCCCAGATAACTCCGGGTTGCGTTGAGATACGACACGATTCCATCTTTGTACCTGTCAAAAGTACCGAGGTCGATTGATTCCGGTTTCTGTCCAGCGCGCAGTGCGTCATTGACCGTCCTGCTGAGGGCGACAGCCGTGCCGTACTGCATGTCCATGTTTCTGATGAGTTCCAGAGGGGTGACCGGATTGTAGATGACCTCCTGGTAAAAGGTATTCCAGTACGGAATATCTCTTCCGTCCGGGAAGCGGACCATCAGAATCGGCAGCCCCGCCTTACGGAAAAACATGTCCTTGATATATTTTTCATCCGGCTGGATGTATCCGCCTTCCGTCATCTCCCCGCAGCCTGCCCAGAACTTATTCCAGTCGATGAAGAAATCCCTGTATGCGGACTCGTCCCCGTTCCGGATGATATCCTGGAACTGATAAGACAGGACGGAAATATGATTCAGTATGAAATCCATCAGAAGGTCTATGTTGAGATCGTGGAGATCCGCAATATCTTTTTTGTCTGCCAGTGTTTCGCTGATCTCATAGTCAATCAGCGAAAAGCCTCTGTCCAGATCCGTGTTGAACACGCTCGGCAGAATGTAGAACGACCGGAAGACGTCCTTCATTTCCGGTTTTTTCAGCAAATCGACGATATCAGAGAGACGCCCTCCGACGCTGTCGGGGTACGCGTTCAGCATCGCGCCGATGCCCATCTTTTTCTTCTCCATGATCCCTCCTGTTCAGTTCATCACCGGGCGAAGCAGTTCCCCGGATTTCGAAATGATGATCTCTGCGAACTCTGCCCTTCTGTCCAGTTCAGCCTGTTCGATCTCCAGTACCATTGTTGTGAAATCCGAGTCGGTCTTTCCGTCTCTGGCTCTGAGTCTTCTGTGTTCCCTGGTCTCTTCCGGCGTGGAATTCAGCAGCACGGGAATATCCAGTCCCTCGATGTTCTCATTTCCTCCATGGGTCCACTCGATCAGCAGGACATCGGTATTGCTGAAGTCGATCTCATCATACCAGCGCTGATCCTCGCTCCTGCCCATCCGTTTGAGCCAGATCTTTTCTTTTCCGCTCTTAAAGTCACGGATGATCTGATTGACCTGAGCGTAATCTTGTTCCAGTTCCGTCCCAAGATAATCCGCAAGCGCTTTTCTGCCGAACCGCTGATACTCTCTCAGCCATTCATTTCCTTCCGCCAACATCGGCGCAGGATCCTTTTCCGTCTCCCACAACTCCGAGAGCTGCTTTTGAACCTCGGGGCTGTACAGACCGGAGCTGACCAGTCCTTTCAATCCTTCGCTGCGGAAAACTGCCAGACGTTCGGCATCGTTATACAGCGGAATACGCCGGGGATAGTTGTCTCCGGACATCACGTACGCACCGATTCCTGCCTCCTGAAGATAATAGGTCAGAAGTGAAGCAACTTCGCTTTTCCCCGTTCCGGATCCGCCGAAAACAGAGACCACCGCCTTCTTGCCGGAAAGCTGAGCAAGTTTTCCCAACAGAACGGGGAAAATCTTGTTCGCTTTCGCGATATGATCCTCACCGATCAGGATCTTGTCTCCGGGCATATCGCCATGAGGCATGTTCCCGTTGGGCTGAGGAGCGCGCCACGCTCCGATATCGATTTTTTCAACTTTCTCTTTCAGCATTTTCATCACCTGACATATTTACGGATGTAGTTTGCGAGTTCACGGCCCATGCGCGCATGCGTTTTGGCGGACGGATGTCCCGCAGCGCCGTATCCCTCAAACATCATGTTGATCGGAATATATTCGAAGCAGCAGATCTTCTGATCGCCGGTCTCCGCTTTGATCTCGTCCACTACTTCCTTGATATGGTAGTACAGATAATAATCCATGGAGCCGAGAGAACAGCAGATAAACGTATCCGGTCCGTTCAGTTCCCTTATCTTCAGGACGAATTCCTTATATCTGACGTGGAACCATTTCTCCAGACCTTCGATATCATTGAAATCCCTGTAGAATCGGATCGGGTTGGAATCGTTCGTGCCGAGATTGATCACGACGACATCGCTGTGATTGGCACGGAAATCCCATTTTTCCGGTTCGTGCCCGCGCTTTGTGTCATAAAGCTCGTCTGTGTATTCGTAGATATCCTCCATGGCATGCATCGGCCAGAGCGGATGCTCCGGTTTGATCGCGTTGATCCCGGATTCGCAGATCATACTGAAATCATACCCGAGTTCCCGCGCCGCAAGCGCACCGTAGGTGATCCATCCGTTTTCCTCGGAAGTTTTGAATTCGAACGCGTTGTTCGGCGCTTCGTTTCCGAACCCGCAGGTGATGGAATCCCCGATGATCTCCATGACGGGACGGTTGCTTTCCGCCTTCAGGAACGTGCCGTCCGTTTCCAGTTCAAAGAAGCCGAGTTTTCCCCGTGCGTTTTCGGACACTTTCATGACTCTGAGATCCAGAGTCTGTTCCTCTTCACTCTCCCATAGCGTGATCCACTCCTCAGCGGCCCTGCATTCGCGGCGGTTCAGGAGTTCATCTCCGATCACGACACCCACACAAGGCCAGTCCGGAGGAGGCGTGGGCATGTTCGGCATTCCCGGAATCTGATCGGACATAGCGGTGATTCTTGCTTTCAGACATTTTCCCGTCAGCCGGACGGTAAAACCCGAACAGCTCCAGTTGCAGAACAATGCTTCCTTTTCCTGGTCATAGATCGTTCTTCCATGCAATTTCAGCAGGGGCATCACTTCTTTCAGCTGCATCTCGTTTCTCCTTCTTTGCTTATATATTGATACATATCTCCGCTGGGTACATATGTGACTTTTGTTTCTTTACCGATCAGTTCCTGCAGCCATTCCTGCATATATCTCATGCCGAGTTCTTCCCAGTTGAAATGGCCGATACTGATCATCGATTTGTTTCTGCCCAGTTCTTTTGCGTCTCTGATGTAAGAGAGCACCGTCCAGTCGATGATCTCTCCGGGGATAATCACATCCGCCCATTCCTCGAGCGTTTTGATGACCTGGACAGAATATTCGCCGGGAGTTCCGTCTTTTCTTTTATAGGGTCCAGGGAAGAGGTGACCGACCAGTGCAATCTTCGAGACCATACTCTCCGGATCACCGATGTATTTTGCCCCGTTCAGTCCGATCCGGTCAATCAGCAATCCGCAGAGGTCCTTCAGTTTCATCGGTTCGGTCTCTACCAGAAAATGTGCAAAAGAGCCGGTGTCCCGGTCCGTTTCGGCGCGGTCCAGCCATCCGAGATACTTCAGCACCCCGGTAAAGATGCAGTCCGGGTCATGAAAGTGCATGTGATCGTGATCTCTCCAGACAACGATTCCATACCGGTCCAGGAGCTCCTTCTTGTCCTCATAAACGGTGTTCGGGAAATCCTCAAACCAGCCCGGTCCGTCTGCGGAAGTATAGAATGTCGGCTCATGCGTCACAATGAGGTTTGCGTTCAGTTCGATCGCTTTCCTGATCACCGCGATGTTCGGCGTCAGCGCTGTGACGATACCGGTGCACTCGACAGAGGGATCCCCCGATTTGTAATTGTCGCAACCGTTATAATCCTTGCCCAAATCCGGATGATATTTCAGTATCGCATCAATCACTTCAGAAATTTTCATCTTATACCTCCACTGTAAATCCGAATACCGGATTTCCTTCTCCGTTGTAAAGTGACGCCACACAGAAGTTGGTCTCACAGTATTCGATCCTGACCCTCCTTCCGTCAAACGCTCCTCTGACCAGCAGAACATCGCCGACCGTTTCCGCATTATAAGAGACCGGTTCGCCTTCCGCTGAGACAGACAGGTACTCTTTTAGTGTCTCGGTCGCCTCCAATTTGCCGGCAGTATTCCTGAAGGATAAGTGAATCTCATCGCCGCAGCGCTGTGCATCCAGAAAACTCGGACAATCCGCGACAAGGTCACAATCCCCGTAACTGTGTTTCAGCACCATCCTGCCGAGCCGTTCCCCGACGATCTTTTTGTGCCTGGGATGGATATTATACTCTTCGCCGGCATCCAGAATGCAGACGTCGTAGACGTCGGGAAGAATGGCAGCCGCTTTCGCCTGCTGATGTCTGATCAGTGGGTATTTCTTCGCCCCGGTCACACCGATTCCCCGGAAAGGAGCCAGTTCGATCTGATAGAAAGGAAGCTGTTCTTTCCAGAGCTTTCTCCAGCTGCGAATCATCGTGATCATGCTGACATCGTAGAATTCCGCCCAGTCTCTGGCATCATCATCCTCTCCCTGATACCACACGAAGCCTTTAAGCCCGTAAGGAGCGACCTTGCTCAGCATGTTCTCATACAGACCGGCAGGTCTCACTGTGGACCTCGGCCCCGGTGTGAAAGGAGCGAAATCGACCGGCGGCAGCTTGGACGGGTCAAAATTCCTGAAGAATTCTGTCATATCCTCGCCCATCATGAACCTGTCATTGAAATCCAGCTGTTCCTGAGTCATTGGCGGAACTTCTGCCTCGCTGGCAGGAATGTATTTTGCCCAATCCGTCTGTTCACACGCTTTTCTGTGCCAGTCGAGGATCGGTTTCAGTTCTTCTGTGTTCTGAAGGTCATCCATCGCTGTCCATGCCGCCGCAGGAGAACCGCCCCAGTTACAGCTGATGATCCCCACAGGAACATCCAGCGATTTCCGGATCAGCATTCCCATGTAGGTGGCAACCGCGGAGAAGTATTTGCGCTCATCCACATTTGTCCACAGACGCCAGAACCCTGCTTCCGCACAAGGGTTAACTTCCAGAAAACCCTGAAAAGCCGTCTGAGGGTAGGTAAAGCATCTCAACAGTGTATCATCAGGCAGTTTCTTTGTTTCCTGGAAATCAAAATCATATTTCATGATGAATTCCATATTGGACTGCCCGCCGGCAAGCCACACCTCTCCGATCGCGACATCGTCGAAACGGATCTTTTCAGACGTTGCCTTCGAAATGATCTCCAGGGA
>CAMKDB010000054.1 GCA_946411155.1 uncultured Faecalibacterium sp. | reverse complement strand
CTTCTGAGAATTGACTGAGGTCCTGTATCGGCAATAGTAGTTCCGCGTACCGTATCCTTCGTGCAGGCACAGCTGAAACGCTTCTCAAGATATTCCGAGACCCCGAATCCCATTGAAGATGTACCCTGAGCCACCGATGAACCGAGGACAAGAATCTGTTTATCCTTTAGCGGGCTGTTCTCAACAGGAAAGATAAAGTCAAAACTGTATTCCGGCGCATTACCGGGCAGAGATCCAAGATCCTGATCATGCAGATAAGCAAACGGACCTACGCCTGCCTTTTTGCCGAGCAGAAACAGCGGAGCTGCCGCCATCGTCACCGCAGTGGAAACGCCGATAGAAAGCATCGTTCTTTTTTTCATGTTCTTCTCCTAAAAATCCTGATGCTTTGCCAGGAACAAAAATGTGATCTCAATCCATATTCAGATCCTTCAGGATCGATTTTTTACGTCCGGCCGCCATATCAGCCCAGGTTGGGCCCGTTTTGTACAGGTGGTCCAGTTCGGCAAGAGCAGCAGGAACATCGATGCCCTGCGGGCAGGCATGCGCGCACTGTCCGCAGCCGATGCATGCCTCCGGACGCTTGTCCGGATCCAGACCGTCCAGCCTCATGGATGAAGTAAAGGACATGCTGTACTTGAAATCATTGTAACACTGAAGCAGATACGGGATATCCAGACCCATGGGGCAGCCTGCGCAACAGTACCGGCATCCCGTGCAGGGAACACCGCGTTTGAGTCCTTCCGCGATCTCGAAGAGAGTATCCCGCTCAGTTTCGGTCAAAGGATCCGCATGATCGAATGTCCGAAGGTTATCCTCCAGCTGATCCATCTCGTTCATGCCGGAAAGAATGACTTTGATTCCCGGAAGCCCGTGCAGGAAACGGAAGGCAAAGGAGGCATCGGACGAACCCGGACGAAGCGCATTCAGCCTGCTGTGGTTTTCCTCCGACAGCACCGCCAGTTTGCCGCCGCGGCAGGGCTCCATGACCCAGACGCCGAGCCCGTGACCGGTGATGATGTCATATTTGCGTTTTGCGTCCTGCAACGTCCAGTCCAGATAGTTGCACTGGATCTGCACGAACTCAAATACGCCTTCATGCCTGTTCAAAAACTCCTCAAGCAGATCCGGGCCACCATGGAAAGAGAAGCCAAGATGGCGGATCTTTCCCTCTTCCTTCATCTTCAGGATATCAGGGATGATATGATACTCTTCACTTTCATAGATCTTGACAGACCATTCAGTGATATTGTGGAGCAGATAGAAATCGAAGTAATCGGTAGCGCATTTTTTCAACGAAAGATTAAACAGCGCAATATTGTCCACCGGACCGGGAAGCGAGTGTCCGGGGAACTTGTCCGCAAGATAATAAGAATCACGGGGAACATCCTTCAGTGCTTCCGCGACAGCCAGTTCGGATTTTCCCTCCAGATACGGATAAGCGGTGTCAAAATAGTTGATCCCGGCATCTATCGCGCGGTGAAGCAGCGCATTGACTTTCGCCTGATCGATCTGACCCGATTCGTCTGTTTTGAACCGCATACAGCCGAAGCCCAAGCGGGACAGATTCATTCCCTGGAATTCGTTATAGATCATGTTTTCCCCTTTCCCTATTCAAGTCTTTCATTAATCCTGTCGTATTAATTCTATTATATCATCCTGTTCCCGTGATGAGAATGCAGGCAACTATGAGTATACCGCCCGGACATTTGTTGTACGGGCGGTATAACGGTCAGGAATATGATCATAAAGTCAGTTTTTTCTGCAGTGCTTCCAGTGCAGGCACGACTGCCTCTGAAAATGTGGGGTGTCCGTGCACGACAAGAAGCAGATCGGATACACTCATTCCTGCGGCTATCGCTGCGGCAAGTTCCTGGATCAGATCCGTTGCCCGCTCGCACATCATTACTGCGCCAACAAGTCTTCCCGTTTCCTTTTCCGCAGTGACCTTGATAAAGCCGCGTTCGCCGCCGGCGATCAGAGATCTGGCATTGGAGAGCGTATTCGCTTTTCCCGTAACACACGCGATCCCTTTTGCTGCCGCCTCTTTTTCCGTCATTCCAACTGATGCGATCTCAGGAGCGGTATAAACACCCGATGGGATCTGGTTAAGATTGCGTTTCATAGGCTTTCCAAGGATGGCACACACCGCATTTACGCCCATTGCTTCCGCAGTATGAGCCAGTTGTGGCAGTCCGGCGGCGATATCACCGACAGCATAAATATGAGGGATATCCGTTCGTCCCGCTTCATCCGTAAGGATTCTTCCGCGTTCCATCGCAGGAGGATCACATGCAAAGACATCTGTGCTTGCCTTCCGGCCTGTGGCGATGAGGACTGCTTCCGCAGCAAACTGCTGAATTCCACCCTTCTCCTCTACAGTGACAGAAAGACCACTTTTCGAAGGAACGATCTCTTTTACCAGCGCCTTGCAGCGGACATCGATCCCGCGTTTTTTGTACAGCAATGCGAGGCTGCGTCCAAGTTCGCCGTCCAGCGCAGGAAGCAGATTGTCCAGCGCCTCGATGAGACATACTTTCGTACCGAACGCCTCATAGATCCCCGCGATCTCTACCCCGATCACACCGCCGCCGATAATGACGAGAGAATCAAAAGCCGGCAGTTCATCCAGGATCCTGTCGCTGGTACAAACTCCGGGCAGATCTCTGCCCGGAATGGGAGGAACGGCCGGTACGCTGCCCGTCGCAACGATAATATCTTCCGCTTCGATCTTATCTCCGTTCACTTCCACCGTATGCGCATCCAGAACGATTCCCCTTCCGTGAACGAAATCGATCTTTCCTGCCCTTACCTGTGCAGCCAGCCCATCTCTGAGTGTGGCGACAACATTCTCTTTTCTTGCCTTCAACGCCCCGAGATCCGCTTGTACATGTTCTCCGCTGACACAGAATGAGCCACCGTCACGGAGTTCTCTTACAAGATCCGCTGTATGGATCAGCGTCTTAGTGGGTATGCATCCTCTGTTGAGGCAGGTTCCCCCCAATTCGCGTTTCTCTACAAGACAGACTTTCAATTTATTAGCGGCAGCCTCAAACGCGGCAGTATAACCGCCGGGGCCGCCCCCGAGAACGATCAGGTCATAATGCATGTTTCTTACTCCTCTTCCTGGATCCAGGAGATCAGGTCCCGGATCATACGGTCATCCCCTGCCGACCGGATCCGCTCAACCATATCCTCCGTCAAAAACATCGAACCGTTCAGAACGTGTTCCAGCCTTTCCGAAAGCGTGTGATCCATTGCGTCGGTCCAGACCACGGGATTGCTGATCTTTCCGGACTGGACGCGGAATTCAAGTCTGATCCCGCCCCATGAAAAACGGCGCTCCAAAGATCTGTCAAATCCGGGATTTTTCCCGTACAGCCACTGCTGACTGCGATACAGGTCTTCCAGTTCCCGGATCCGTTCCGGATCCGGATCCGGACAAACGGCTGCTTTGACGAGGTACTCGTTTTCACAGGCGGCGACAATCGCTCTTTCCATCTCTTCTACCGTCAGTTCAGAACGGTGATCACAGAGATCCGTCACACGACTGTGAACTGAATCCACACCATGAAACTTCAGTTTCAAGGGGTCCGGATTCAGATATTTAGCCACTCTGTCCAGATCAGACCGGATCAGAAGCGTCCCGTGATGGAAGGAAGCCCCGCGAGAATGGTAAAAGGCATTTCCGGAGAATTTGCCGCCCTCAACAAGAAGATCATTCCTGCCGGATCGCTCCGCGGAGATCCCGCATGTCCGGACAGCGTCCAAGATCACACCCGTCTGACGGGTCTCATCATAATCTCCGTCCTTAACGATAAATGTATAATTCAGGTTTCCGAGATCATGGAAAACTGCCCCGCCGCCGGAAGGACGGCGCACGACTGTGACGCCGTCCTTCCGGATCTCGGTCATATTGCATTCTTTCCAGATATTCTGGTTCCTTCCGATGACTACTGTATCCCTGTTCTGCCAGAGATAAAGGATCATCTGACCTTCTGAAACAGTTTCCAGAAGCGCCGATTCAAGGGCCAGATTGCGGAAGGGATCCGTCCCCCTTCCGCTGGCAACAAATAAGGTTCGGATCATGTAAATGCGTATCTCAGTACCGGATGACGAGCTGCCTGTACTTCATCCGGTCTGGAGATCGGCGAATGATGAGGCGTTGCGTGCAGATATTCAGGATCCTGCATCGCCTTTTCCCAGATCTCGAGGAAAGCTGCAGCCGCTGCATCCAGTGTTTCTTTGGACTCTGTCTCCGTGGGCTCCACCATCAACGCCTCATGGACATTCAGCGGGAAATACATCGTAGGCGGATGCATGCCGTAGTCCTGAAGCGCTTTCGCGACGTCCATAGCGCTGACGCCGTTCTTTTTCTTCAACTCCTCCAGCGTCAGGACGAACTCATGCATGCAGATGCCTTTGTTCGCGACCTCGTATGTGTTCTCCAGAAGATGCTTCATGTAGTTGGCATTGAGCACCGCGTTCTTGGCGACCATTGGGACACCTTCCCTGCCAAGTGTCAGCAGATAGGTGAAAGCCTTAACGACGACGAGGAAGTTGCCGTGGAAGCTGCGTACGGCGCCGATGCTTTCAGGACCGCGGTCCTCAAAAGCATAGCCGTCTTCCGTCCGTACGACCTTCTCACCGGGCAGATAATCCGAGAGGAATTCCTTGCATCCCACAGGTCCGCTGCCGGGACCGCCTCCGCCATGCGGCGTTGAGAAGGACTTGTGAAGATTCAGGTGTATACAGTCGAAGCCCATATCTCCGGGACGGACGATGCCCATGACCGCGTTCAGGTTTGCGCCGTCATAATAGCACAGGCCGCCGGCCTCATGAACGATATCGGTGATCGCGCGTATGTTTTTGTCGAAGATCCCAAGCGTATTGGGATTTGTCAGCATCAGTCCGGCCGTATCCGGTCCCACTGCCTCACGCAGCCTCTCCAGATCTACACACCCATCCTCGGAGGACGGGATGTTCACCACTGTGAATCCGCACATGGCGGAACTCGCCGGGTTGGTCCCGTGAGCGGAATCCGGAACGATGATCTTGATTCTTTCCGTATTTCCGTGCAACTCGTGATACCGCTTGATCAGCATCAGACCGGTCAGCTCACCGTGGGCGCCGGCGGCAGGCTGGAACGTCATAGCGTCCATTCCGGTAATGGCACAGAGGTACTTTTCCATATTCCAGAGCAGTTCCAGACAGCCCTGAGCATCCTTCTGGGAAGGATGCACATTGGTGAATCCGGGCAGCGAAGCGGTGACTTCATTGATCTTCGGGTTATATTTCATTGTGCAGGAACCCAGCGGATAAAAGCCGTCGTTGACTCCGAAGGTCTGTTTCGCCAGTTCCGTATAATGTCTGCTGATGTCCGTCTCGGATAGTTCGGGCAGATGCAGCGGTTTCTCCCTTCTGTCCGCAGGAAGGACTTCCGGTACATCACAGGCAGGCAGCAATGAGCAGTGTCTGCCGGGAACACTGCGTTCAAACAACAGTTTCATGCCTTCACCTCCTCAGCAAGCCTGTCCATGTCCTCTTTGGAACACAGCTCCGTGGCACACCAGAGAAGCCCGCCTTCAACAGGAAGACCTCCGAGGATCCCTTTTTCAGCAAGTTTTTTCAGAAGGCCATCGGCGTCCGGGCATTCCGTGACAAATTCGTTGAAGAAATCCGATTCATAGCGAAGCGGAAGACCTGCTTCCGCGAGCCGGTCCGCAAGATAATGAGCTTTGGCATAGCACTGACGGGCTGCTTCCTTCATTCCTTCCGGCCCCATGGCCGCAAGAAAGACCGCAGCAGTCATGGCGCACAGCGCCTCATTGGAGCAGATATTGGAGGAAGCTTTCTCCCTGCGGATATGCTGCTCTCTGGCCTGAAGCGTCAAAACAAATGCTCGTCTTCCGTCATGATCCTCCGTCTGACCGACGATCCTTCCGGGCAATTTACGCATCAGTTTGGACGTCGTTGCCATAAAGCCGAGATAGGGTCCCCCGAATGAGAGCGGCATTCCGAGCGGCTGCCCCTCTCCGACCGCGATATCTGCGCCGACTTCCGCAGGAGTGGGAAGCAGACACAGAGAGAACGGTTCGACACCGAGGATCAGCGGGACTCCGATGGCGTGAGCCGCATCTGCAGCTCCTTTCGCATCCTCGATCACGCCGTAAAAGTTCGGCTGCTGCAGATAGACGCAGGATACCTCCGGGTCTCTGATTGCTGAAATATCTGTCTTTCCGTTCAGCACAGGAAGTTCGACCACTTCCTCGCCTGCCGCCCAGCAGTAAGTCCGGATGACCTTCAGTGTATCCGGATGGGCAGCGCCGGAAACGTAGACTTTCTTTTTCTTCGGACTCCGGCACATACCGACCGCTTCGGCAGCCGCAACCGCGCCGTCGTAGACGGAGGCATTTGCCACATCCATGCCTGTCAGTTCACAGATCATCGTCTGATACTCAAAGATGTTCTGCAGAACACCCTGCGAGATCTCTGCCTGATAAGGGGTATATGCCGTGACAAATTCTTCTTTGGATACCACGCTCTTTACGATCGCGGGAATAAAATGCGCATAGGAACCGGCTCCGCGGAAAACAGTGTCATAGACCTTGTTCTCTGCCGCCATCCTGCGGAGGATCCGCTCCACTTCCAGTTCCGATCTGCCTTCGGGAAGATCCAGTTCCCCGCGGAACTTCACATCTTCAGGCACATCCCGGTACAGGTCATCCAGGGAGGAGAACCCTGCTGCCCTGAGCATTTCTTCCTGCTGCGTAGGCGTGGAAGGAATGTAATGTCCCATCTCAGCCTTCCTCTTCCTCACAGACCTCTTCGTATTCGTTGGCGTCCAGCAATTCGTCCAGATCGCGGACATCGTTCAGTCTGAACAGCCAGGTGCCGTAGGGATCGTTGTTGATCAGTTCAGGGCTGTTGAACAGCTCCTCATTGACTTCCGCGACTGTCCCGCTGACAGGCGTGTAAACATCGGATACCGCCTTGACAGATTCAACGTCGCAGATCACATCACCGGCAACGTACTCATCGCCTACTTCGGGAAGATTGACATAGACGAGATCGCCAAGAGCATCCTGAGCGAAATCGGTCAGGCCGACTTCACATTCCGATTCTCCGGTAAAACGGACCCACTCATGAGTCCTGGAGTATTTGAGTTCACTGGGTGTGTTCATAGTCATTTCTCCTTTTTATAAAATGGCAACGGTGTTACTTCAACGTCCACCAGTTTTCCGCGAACATCCACCTGAAGCGGCGTACCCGCTTCGTAGGCTTCATCAACCAGCGCCATGGCATAGGCGCCTTTCAAATACGGGCAATGCGTCCCGGAAGTCGTATGACCCACAGGTTTTCCGTCTTTATAGACGTCCTGATGCTCCCTGACGATTCCCCGTCCTGTTACCTTCATACCGATCCTGTGACGGTTTTTACGGTTCAGGATGCCTTCTCTTCCGATGAAAGGCTTATCCATCTTCACCCCGAAATCCAGTCCGGTCTCGAGCGGGCTCACGGTCTCGTCCATCTCATGCCCGTACAGCGGCATCGCCGCTTCCAGCCTCAGGGTATCTCTGGCACCAAGTCCGCAGGGGATCACGCGTTCGTCTTTCAGAAGCGCACGCCAAAGTTCAACGGCATCCTCCGGCCTGCAGTAGATCTCAAATCCGTACTCGCCCGTATAACCGGTCTGTGAAAGGATCACCGGTCTGCCGAGGATCTCCGTATCGATGAAACTGTAATAGCGTTTGGGAAGTTCAGTATAGGGAGCCAGCACCTCTCCCGAAAGCGGTCCCTGAAGCGCCAGCTGGGCATAGGAATCCGAAACGTCTTCGAAGTCCACTTCCCCCTCCAGATGCTCGCGGATCCACGCCACGTCCTTATGGCGGTTGGAAGCGTTGACAACGACGAAGAAGTCCTCCTCACCCCTTCTGTAAACGATCAGATCGTCCACACAGCCGCCGTCCTCATAACACATGACGCCGTAGCGGACTCTGCCAATCTTCAGATTCGTATAATCATTGGTGAAGATCCTGTTGATATTCGCCAGAGCGTCTTTTCCTTTGAACGTGACTTCCCCCATGTGGGAAACATCGAACAGACCAACCTGCTCGCGTACAGCCATGTGCTCCCTGATCACACCGGTGGGATACTGCACAGGCAGAAGATAGCCCGCGAATTCCACGATACGTCCGTTCAGGGCGACATGCTCCTCGTATAGAGGTGTTTTCAGTGCCATTTCCTTTGCTCCCTCCGAATCAATTGATCATAAAACGGTCTTTGCTGCTTTCATTGTAACCCAGATCAGGAATCAAAACGATAAGCCTGACATCATTAACATCAAAATCGGCATAGTGACCAAGAGTTTTCGTGACATTGCACAAGATTCCAAAATCGTTATCTTCCTGTATAATGGAAGAGTATGATTTGATCCTAACAGGAGGCAACTAAATGTTTTGTTCCAACTGCGGCGCCAAACTTGCTGACAACGCGAAATTCTGCATGAACTGCGGAAAACCGGTCGCCAGCTTTATCCCGCCGTCTAACCTTCCCGATACCCGAACTACGGCCAATTCTTCTGCTGAGCATTTCGCATCGCCTGCTGCTGCCCCTTCCGCCTCACCGGCTCAGCCGCAGAGCATGGCTCCGGCATCATATCCGACCGATGCTCTGAATACTCCGCAGGTTCCGATTCAGCCTCAGTCATCCGCCCAGCAGAACACTGCTCAGGGTTATGCTCCGCCTGCACAGGTGCCGCAATACAACTATAATTCCCCCGTCCCTGGTCAGAATCCACCATTCACAGACCAGGGAAAACAGCCGACTGTCGTTCCGTCTTACGCCAGGCAGCCTGCTCAGACGCCTCAGTATACGGTACCCGTCTCCGGGCAGAATCCGCCATACAGTGTTCCCGGCATGCAGACGCCTGCTCCGGCTCCGAAGAAGAAAAAGACCGGACTCTTATTGCTGGTCCTGTTACTGATCCTGGCCGTGATCGGCGGAGGCATATACTATTTCTTCTTTGCAAATCCCGGTAAACAGGCTGAGAAATATCTTCAGCAGGCTTACACCGCTTATGACGGCGGCGACCTGAACGGTGCGATCGAAGCCATGGAAAAGGCCTATGAACTTGCCCCGGATAACGAAGATGTTCTTGTGGGACTGGATCACTACTACTGGGAGGCCGGCAGAGAAGCTTTTCAGGATGGTGATTACGCATCCTGTATCGACCTGTTCAAAAAGATGCGCACACTCGGCATTTCCGAGGAGGATACCATAAACGCCATGCTGAGCAATGCATATAATCTGTGGATCATCTCCCTCGGTCTGAACGGAGACACGGATACTGCGCTGGACATTCTGGAAGAAGCCAAGCCCTACATCTCGGAAGAAGAGTACGAGAAGCGTCTGTCCGAACTCACTTCCGGTTCTCCGGATACCGGAGAGGATCCGCCTGTACAGCCGGACATCGTTGAACCTGTTCCCGAACCGGTACCGGAACCGGTGCCTGTCCAGCCGTATGAACCCGAACCCGGAAAGAAACCGGTCGTCGAGAACGTGACCGACATCAATACCCTGGCACAAAGGATCGCAGGACTCACGGACAACGGAGATTTCGACACCGCTACCCTGATCCTCCCGCTTTATTATGATGACATCGTTCTTCCGGCAGTCGAGCCCGGCAGTTCCCTTCTCGTTGAACTCGACGAGACCTACTATTATCCGTACGTGATCTTCTACAATAATGCCGGCGATGAGTATCAGCCGTACTACGTATACTACGGAGAACTTGACCGCGACATGAACAGGAAAGGCGAGGGATGGATCCTGTACGGTTCGATCACTGAGGAGGATGGAATCCATCTTTACTCCTATTTCTCCGAGTGGAACAACGATAAAGCGAACGGCCAATTCACGGAATACAATCTGTATGGCGAGGATTTCTCCCAGGCTGTCATCTACTCCGGCAGTGTCAAGGATTATCTGTATGACGGTCCTATCATGATCATGTGGACGAACGGAAAATTCTATTACGCCACTTATCATGACGGTCTGCCGGAAATCTTAGGCGAAGACGAGGACGGTCAGAAGATCGTAGCCTATACGGAAGATAAAGTATACTGGCTGAAACAGCCTGCGGATTTCGTCAAAAATCCCACAGGGCTTGAGAAGATGTGATCCGATTCAGAAAGGCTGCGGCGAATAACCGCAGCCTTCTTTTTTCATTCTGATAACCATAGTCCTTTTCCCGGGATCACAGATCCAATACATTATTCCGCAATAAATTGTATTTCACCCTTGGTTAGTATATAATTCGAGAAATAATCAATCGTTCTGGAAGGAGTACAAAAAGATGTATAGACTGTGGGATATCCTCGATGAGGCCAAAAAATTAAAATGGGTCGACCTTACCCATCCGATGAACAATGACAGTCCGTATTGGAGCGGTATTCCGGAAGGTTCTGTAGAACTCAGCAAAACCGTTTTCGATTGGGGAAATCCCATGCTCGAATGTCTGATCCAGACCTTCAAATTTCCCGGGCAGTTTGGCACACATATCGATTTCCCCGGACATTTCATAAAAGGAGCACCTCTCTCGGAATCATTCGGCGTAAAAGACGGCGCTTTCCCGCTTTGTGTTGTGGACGTCTCTGAGAAAGTCAAGGCGGATCCGACTTATGTCGTCACCCCCGATGACATCAAAGAGTATGAGGAAAAATACGGAGCCATTCCGGATGGCGCATTCGTCGCGATCCGTACTGACTGGTCCAAAAACTGGCCGGACATGGATAAGCTTTCCGGCATCGCGGAAGACGGAAGCGAGAACTTCCCCGGCTGGTCTCTCGATGCTCTGAAATATATATACGAATTCCGTAATGCAGCGGCGAACGGTCATGAGGCCCTGGATACGGACGCATCCCTGGAAACAGCAAAGGCCGGCGATCTTGCCTGTGAGCGCTATGTCCTTCAGCAGGGAAAACTTCAGGTGGAAGTCCTTTGCAATCTGGATCAGGTTCCTGCAGCCGGCGCTGTAGCTTTTGTTGCCTGGCCAAATTTTGAAGGCGCAACCGGACTGCCTGTCAGGATGTGGGCAATTTGTGAATAATCAGCAATAAAAATATAGCGCGGCGATTCGTACTCATTGGCAAACTGCCTTGCAGATACACTTTCCCGAGTGGATTGCAGGTCAATCATCCATACATCAATTTAAAAAGCGGACAGATCTGAAATGATCTGTCCGCTTTTTTCTTTATTCCCGTTCTGACATAATCTACAGATTCAGAAGGATTCTTGCACGATACAGGAATGTTACGACCTGGCAGCGTTCACAGGGATCATTCGGTCCGAATTTGCTTGTCCCGGAATAACCCGACGTTATCTTGTTCAGCGCCGCCCAGCAGACCGCCTTATAGAAGTAATCATTCTTTTTAACGTCTGAGAATTTCGGGGCTTTGGAGGTGTTGACTGACGGAGATCCCGCAGCACGGTACAGGAAAGTTACGACCTGACCCCGGGTGCAGGGATCGTTCGGACCGAACTTTCCGGTTGGCTTCCCCTTACTGTCGGTATATCCCGATGTCACGCCGTTAAGCGCTGCCCAGCACACCGCTTTATAGAAGTAATCGCTCTTCTTGACGTCTTTGAATTTCGGCGCACTGGAAACATCCACTTCAGGAGAACCGAAAGCGCGATACAGGAATGTCACGATCTGTCCCCTGGTACAGGTATCATGAGTCCCGAAGAGACCTGCAAGGTCGCCGGTATAACCTGAAGTAATTCCCTTGCCCACCGCCCAGTATACAGGCGTGTAGAAATAGTCCTTTGCGTTCGTCACATCCAGGAAAGTTACATTCACGCTACACGTTTCGGTATATTTCCCGTCAGCAGACCTTACTGTGATGACCGTGCTTCCGACACCGACGCCTGTCACATTCCCTTCCTGATCGACCGAAGCGATCTTGCTATTCCTGCTTGACCAGGTGGCTCCCGAAAGACCTGTACGGTTCAGACGGATCGTTTCCGTCATACAGACTGAGATCTCCGTATCAAGCAGTTCGTCTTCCATTTCTCCGATCTGTATCGTATATGGCCACTCTTTGCCCGCAAAGAAGAGAGTTCCCGGATACTGCCCGTCTCCCCAGGGCTGATCGAAGGGCTGATTATTCTCAATGAAGGCAGTGACAACGACGTTTTTCGCCGAATAGATCGCCCGCGAAACTTCCTCGATATTCCCTTCGCAGAACCGTATTCCGTCATACTTGACTTCAAGATGCTCCGGCTCAA